>NZ_JBEYTI010000018.1:0-130065 GCF_040642975.1 Micromonospora sp. NPDC047548 | reverse complement strand
GTGACAACACCCCCCAGATCATGGTCAACAGGGGGACTGAGTCATGCCGCGGCCGGTGGCCTGCAACCCCGGTTGGGGCTACGAAAAAGGTAACGTGGGGTGAACCGCTCGGCCACTCCACGCTGGTCGAGGTGCTCATGTGGGAAGGCGACATCGACACGGCGTGGCACGCCGCGCAGGTGTCTGCTGAAACTCCAGTCCAGCCCGCGAAGGTTGCGGTCACCATGGGCACTGCCTTATCGAGGTCCGAGAGCAAGGGCTCCCTGAGCCCCGACGCTCGGTTCGCGGCCCTGGCCTCACCCCCCCTGCTGCACGGCGGCCAGCTCGTGCACCACCTCCCGCGTCGTCCGGTACAGCGACTGGAAGTTCCCGAACAGCCGGTCGTACAGCTCCGACCTTCTCCCGTCCGGCACCACCGTTCGCGCCACCCGCGACCAGTCGGTTTCCGCCGGGACGAGGCCGGTGCCGATCGCGGCGAGTAGGGCGTCGCCGTAGCTGGCGCCGATGGTCTGGGCCGGCAGGATCTGCTCCCGGCCGGTGATGTCGCTGACCACCTGGGTCCACAGTCCGGCCCGCGCGCCTCCGCCGACCGCGACGATCCGGCCGGCCGCGCCGGCCGCCGTGTCGAGCAGGTCGATGATCTGCCGGACGCCGTAGCCGATGCCCTCGTACACTGCGCGGAACAGGTGGCCCCGGCCATGGCGCAGGGTCAGCCCGGCCACTACCCCCCGGGCGGACGGATCGAAGATCGGGGTCCGTTCCCCGGCGAAGTACGGCAGCAGGAGCAGCCCGTCGGCGCCCGGCGGGGTCGCCTCGGCCTCGGCGATCAGCTCCTCGAAGGGCACTCCCCCGGTCAGGCGCTGCACCCACTCGGTGAGCAGGCCGGAGGTGGACATGCCGGCGGCCAGCGTGTACGAGTCGGGTTCGACACCCGAGGTGGTCCAGAGCAACGGATGCGTCCGGGGCTGCGACAGCACCTGGACGAAGAACATCGTGGAGCCGTACATCAGCATCAGGTCACCGGGGTTGCGGACGCCGGCGCTGAACGCCTCCGCCCAGGCGTCCACCGTGCCGGCGCAGACCGGGGTGCCCGCCGGCAGTCCGGTCTCGGCGGCGGCCGCCGCGTGGATCGTGCCGGCCACCTGCGCCGGCCAGAGCAGTTCCGGGAAGCGCAGCTCAGGGGCGATGTCGGCGATCCGGTCCGGGCTCCAGCAGCGGGCCGCGATGTCGTACAGCGGATCGCACTGGCTGGCGCTGTGCTGGTCGAGCACGTACTCGCCGGTGAGCCGGGCCACCACGAAGGAGCTGGAGTTGTACCAGCGGGTGGCCCGCGCCCAAGCCTCGGGCTCGTGCCTGCGGGCCCAGAGCATCTTCGGGCCGACCGCCTGCGACGACAGGGCCGAGCCGCCCCGGGCGACAATGTCCTCGGCGCCGTACCGCTCGGTCAGCTCGGCGATCTCGGCGGTGGCGCGCATGTCGATGCCGTACAGGATGGCCGGTCGCACCGGCCGGACCTGTTCGTCGCAGAGCAGCAGACAGGGGCCGACGCCGCTGACGCAGACCCCGGCGATGCGTCCGCCCGCCGCAGCAGCGGCCAACTCGCGGCTGATCGCCACCACGTCGGCCCACCAGACCGCGTCGGCGTCCACCTCGGCCCAGCCAGGGCGGGGGTAGGAGACAGTGTGCGGGCGGGTGGCGGTTGCCACGATGGTGCCGTCCGGCCGGGCGAGGACCCCCTTGCTACTGGCGGTGCCGAGGTCGATGCCGATCAGGTAGTCGCTCACGGGTCGCACCTACTGCCCGGGAATGAGGGACACCTTGACCGACCGGGTGCCGTCGGCGACCAGGTCGAGCCCTTGCTGGAAGTCGGCGAGCGGGAGCTGGTGGGTGCAGATCCGGTCCATCGGCAGCGCGCCGGACTCCAGCATCCGGATCGCCGCCGGCCAACAGTGCGGGCCGAGGTGAGCGCCGCGCACGTCCAGTTCCTTGTCGTCGCTGATGATGCTCCAGTCGACCGTGACGTCCGAGCCGAAGACGCCGTACTCAACGTAGGTGCCGAGCTTGCGCAGCAGGTTCAGCCCCTGGAGCACGGCGGCCGGATGGCCACTGCCCTCCAGGTAGACGTCGGCGCCGTACCCCTCGGTCAGCGCGCGGACCACCTCCAGCGGGTCCTGCCGGGCGATGTTCACGGTGATGTCGGCGCCGCACGCGGCGGCGAGTTCGAGCCGCTCGTCGGACATGTCCAGGGCCACCACGTGCGCTGGTGACTTCGCCCGCGCCCCGGCCACCATTCCCAGGCCGATCGGCCCGCATCCGGCGACCACCACCACGTCGTCGAAGGTGATGCCGCCGCGTTCCACGGCGTGCAGCGCGCAGGACAGCGGCTCGGCGAACGCGGCGTGCGCCGGCGGAAGGTCGCGGGAGACCTTGTGCACCAGGGCGCCGGCCGGGAACACCATGTAGGACGCCATCGCCCCCGGGGTACGGCGCTTGAAGCCGTAGATGTCGTGCGGGGCGCACATCCAGTACTGGCCGCGCCGGCAGTACCGGCACTCCCAGCAGGGCACGATCTGCTCGGAGACCACTCTGTCACCGACCTCGACGCCCCACCGGGCGCGGGCGGCGTCGTCCAGTCGGACGATCTCGCCGACGAACTCGTGGCCCGGGACGACCTCCGTCTGCGCCCACGCCGGGCGGGTCTCGTCGCCCCAGAACTTGGTCGCGCCGTGGTAGCACTTGAGGTCACTGGCGCAGATGCCGACGGCCTCGACCCGGACCAGCGCCTCGCCGGGGCCGGGCACGGGGACGGGCACCTCCTCCAGCCGATAGTCCTCCGGTCCGTGACAGACCACTGCTCGCATCGTCTCGGGCACGCGTCCTCCTCGGTGTGGTGGTGTGGGGGTCATCCGACGATTCCGTACCGCGCGTCGGCCTCGGCGAAGTGGCAGGCGACCTGGTGCCCGGCCGCCCGGTCGGTGAGTTCCGGCTCGATCTGGGCGCAGCTGTCCCGCGCCTTGAAGCAGCGGGTCCGAAACCGGCAGCCGCTGGGCGGCGCGAGCGGTGAGGGCACCTCACCGCCGAGCACGATCTCCTCGGGCCGGTCGTGTCGCCAGTCGTCCACCGCCGGAACGGCGGACAGCAGCGCCTGGGTGTACGGGTGGGCCGGGGCGCCGAACACCTCGTCGGTGCGGCCCTGCTCGACGAAGCGGCCCAGGTACATGACCGCGACGGTGTCGGCAATGTGCCGCACCACGCCCAGGTCGTGCGAGACGAAGACGTACGACACCCCGGTCTCGGCCTGCACGTCGCGCAGCAGGTTGAGGATCTGCGCCCGGATCGACACGTCGAGCGCGGAGACGGCCTCGTCGCAGACGATCACCTTCGGTCGCACGGCGAGGGCACGGGCGATGCAGATGCGCTGCCGCTGGCCGCCGGAGAACTGGTGCGGTCGTAGCCCGCGTTGGCTGGACCGCAGTCCGACCAGTTCGAGCAGCCGGTCGACCTCGGCGTCCCACCGCTCGCGCGGCACGATCCCGGGGTGGATCTGCCAGGGCTCGCTGATCAGGTCGCGGACGGTCATCCAGGGGTTCAACGACGCGTACGGGTCCTGGAAGACCATCTGCACGTCCGGACGCAGTCGGCGGCGGGCGGCCCGGGAGGCGGTGGCCAGATCCACGTCGCCGAGCAGCACCTGGCCGCTGGCCGGCGGGAGCAGTCCCACGATGGTGCGGGCCAGGGTGGACTTGCCGCAGCCGGACTCGCCCACGATCCCGACCGTGCTGCCGGCCGGGACGACCAGGTCCACCCCGGCGACGGCCCGTACCCGCCGGCCCCGGGAGAACAGCCCGCCGGAGAGCCGGTAGTCGACGTGCAGGTCCTTGACCCGCAGGACCGGCGTGGACTCAGACATGTCCGCTCACCTCGCTGGCGTCGTTGGTCTCGGGCAGGTTCGCGCCGTCCCCGACGACCTCGTCGGCGAAGTGGCACGCGCTGGCCCGGGCCGGACCGACGGGTCGCAGCGCGGGCACCTCGGTCCGGCACCGGTCCCGAGCCATCGGACACCGGGGGTGGAAGGCGCACCCGGACGGCACGGTGCGGGGGTCCGGCGGCTGGCCGGGGATGGCCTCCAGGGCCGCGCCCGGCCGCCGGCGGTCGGGCACCGAGCGCATCAGCCCGACGGTGTACGGGTGGGCGGGCCGGGTGAGGACCTCGCGGTTCGGCCCGGACTCGACGACCCGGCCGGCGTACATGACGACCACCGAGTCGGCGGAACGGGAGACCACGCCGAGGTCGTGGCTGATCAGGATCATGGTGAGCCCGCGGGCCTGCTTGCGGGCGATCAGCAGCCGCATGATCTGCGCCTGCACGGTGACGTCCAGCGCCGTGGTGGGCTCGTCGGCGATGAGCAGCCGCGGTTGCAGCGACAGCGCCATGGCGATGATGACACGTTGCCGCATGCCGCCGGAAAACTCGTGCGGGTACGAGCGGGCGCGCCGTTCGGCGTCGGGGATGCCGACCTCGACCATCGACTCCACGGCCCGGTCGCGGGCCTCCCGCCGGCCCAGCCCGGCCCGGAGCCGGAACATCTCGGCGATCTGGTCGCCGACCCGGATGCACGGGTTCAGCGCCGACAGCGGGTCCTGAAAGATCATGCCGAGCTGCCGGCCGCGCAGCGGCTGCCATTCGCGTTCGGTCAGCCGGGCCACCGGTGTGCCGTCGAAGACGATGTCGCCGCCGCCGACGGTGACGCCCGGCGGGAGCAGGCCCATCATGGACAGCGCGGTGAGGCTCTTGCCGCTGCCGGACTCGCCGACGACCGCCACCGTCGTGCCCTGCGGCACGTCGAGGCTGACGCCACGGACCAGGTCCACCGCGCCGGCGCCGCGGCCGAGGGTCAGGCGCAGGTCGGTGAGGCTGATCAACGGTGCTCCGTCGGTCGGGGTGGGGGTGCCACCGTGCGGCGGTCGGGTGTATGTCACAGTGCCGCCCTCGGGTCGGTGTGGTCGCGGTAGGCGTCGCTGACCAGGCCCACCGCCACGACCACCAGGGCGAGGGCCACGCCGGGCAGGGTCGAGATCCACCAGGCCGAGGAGAGATAGTCACGGCCATCGGAGATCGTTGCGCCCCAGGATGCCTGGGTGACCGGGACGCCGAGGCCGAGGAAGCTCAACGACGCCTCGGCCACCATGGCGAGCCCGATCTGGGCGGTGCCGGCCACCAGCAGCGGCGCCCAGCAGGACGGGAGGATGTAGCGGACGAGGATCCGCAGGTGACCGGCGCCCACGACCCGAGCGGACTCGACGTACTCCAGGCCCTGGACGGTGAGCGCGGATGCCCGGACCACCCGGGCGAAGATCACCCACCGGGTCACCGCCAGGGCGATGATGATATTGGTCAGGCTGGGCCCGAGCACGCCGGCGATGAGGATGGCCAGCAGCACGCTGGGGAACGCGAGCTGGGCGTCGCCGAGGCGGGAGATCAGGGTGTCGATCCAGCCGCCGAAGTACCCGGCCAGCAGCCCCAGGACCAGGCCGGCGAAGCCGCCGATCAGCACGGTGGCCAGGCCGACGATCACGGAGACCCGGCTGCCGGCGAGGATCTGGGCGAGCAGGTCGCGGCCAAGTTGGTCGGTGCCGAGCAGCGCGACGCCCCCGTCCGAAAGCCGCGCTCCCGGCGGCAGCAGCCGGTTGGGCAGGTCAGTCTCGATGGCCGAGTACGGCAGCAGCAGCGGGCCGACCGCAGCGCCCAGCACGACGAGGGCGAGGAAGCCCAGGGCGACCCAGGCGCGGGGTGGCACCCGGCGGCGGGCCGGGGCCGGTACGGGCGGGTTCGCTTCAGGGGTGGGTGTTCCGGGGCCGGCGGCGGCCCGATCCGGGGCCTCCGCCGACGACACGGGGTTGAGGGTCATCAGATTCCTTCCGTGGATACCCCGGCCTTCAGGCCAGGGAGGAAGCGGAACCTCTGCGGGGCAGGGTAGGGGTAGCCGATCCGCCACTGACGCGGATGGGCGTCTGCCCGCACGCGACCGCATGGCTTCCGAACAGGTGTGCTAACGTTGGAATCTTGTCCAGGACTTTGAAGCGGGCCTTCAGGTACCGCTTCTACCCGACCGGCGCGCAGGCTGCTGAGCTGGCGCGGACGTTCGGATGCGTCCGGAAGGTGTACAACCTGGCGTTGACCGCACGGACCGAGGCTTGGACGTCGCGGCGGGAGCGGGTCGACTACCACGCCATGTCGGCGATGCTGACCGGATGGAAGAAGACCGACGAGTTGGCGTTCCTCAACGAGGTGTCGTCGGTGCCGTTGCAGCAGGCGCTGCGTCACTTGCAGGTGGCGTTCGGGAACTTCTTTGCCAAGCGTGCCGGGTATCCCACGTTCAAGTCGAAGAAGAAGTCGCGGCGTTCGGCGGAGTACACCCGCAGCGCGTTCCGATGGCGTGACGGCAAGCTGACCCTGGCGAAGATGGCCGAGCCCTTGGCGATCGTGTGGTCGCGTTCGCTGCCCGAGGGCGCGGCACCGTCCACGGTGACCGTGTCGCAGGACCCGGCCGGGCGTTGGTTCGTGTCGCTGCTGTGCGACGACGTGATCCCGCACGCCCCCGCGACCATCGCGGTGGTTGGGGTCGACGCCGGGCTGGACAGTCTGTTCACGCTGTCCACCGGGGAGAAGATCGTCAACCCCCGGCACGAGCGTGCCGACCGGGCCCGGTTGGCCCGCGCCCAACGGAACCTCGCCCGCACGGAGAAAGGCTCCGCGAACCGGACCAAAGCCCGCCTCAAGGTGGCCCGGGTGCACGCCCGGATCGCTGACCGGCGGCGGGACTATCTGCACAAGCTGAGCACTCGTCTCGTTCGTGACAACCAAACGATCGTGATCGAGAACCTGACCGTACGGAACATGCTCCGCAACCACCGCCTGGCCCGCGCCATCTCCGACGCGGCATGGCGGCAGTTCCGCACCATGCTGGAGTACAAGGCCGACTGGTACGGCCGTGACCTGATCACGGTCGACCGCTGGTACCCGTCCACCAAACTCTGCTCGACCTGCGGCATGCTGGCCGAGCACATGCCGCTGAACGTACGGTCGTGGACGTGCCGCTGCGGCGTCGTCCACGACCGGGACGTCAACGCGGCACGCAACCTTTTGGCCGCCGGGCTGGCGGTGTCTGCCTGTGGAGCTGGTGTAAGACCTCAACGGGAATCCTCCCGGACGGGGCGACCGGCGGTGAAGCAGGAAAACCCAAGGGTGACCACGGGAATCCCCGCCCTTCAAAGCGGGGAGGATGTCAAGACATGTGCTCCGGATTCAGCCGCGGGTCCAGCTTGACGTAGAGGAAGTCGACCAGCAGGTTCAGCAGGACGTACGCGACGGTGATCGTCATGATGGCCGCCTGGACCACGGAGTAGTCCCGGTTGGTGATCGAGTCGATCATCAGCGAGCCGACGCCGGGCCAGGCGAAGACGACCTCGATGATGACGGCGTTGGCGATGAAGTTGCCGACCAGGAGCCCGAGCAGGGTCACCACCGGGATCATCATGTTGCGGACGACGTGCCGGTAGAAGACCACCCGGCCGTCCACGCCCTTTGACCGAGCGGTGCGGACGTAGTCCTTGCCCAGTTCCTCCAGGACGCCGTTGCGGACCAGCCGGGCGAGCCAGCCGAGGAACGGCAGCGCCAGCGTCACCGACGGCAGCACCAGGGAGGCGACGGTGCCGTCGGCAGTCGCCGGCAGCACGTCCAGGGTGCGGGAGAAGATCAGGATCAGCATCACGCCGACCCAGAACGACGGCAGCGCCTGGCCGAGCAGCGTCGGCACGGAGATCAGCCGGTCGATCCAGGAGCCGGCCCGGCGCGCGCTGACGACGCCGAGGGGGAAGCCGACCACGAGGGTGACCAGCAACGCGCAGGCGGACAACTGGAGGGTGGCCGGTAGCCGGTCCAGCACGTTGGCGAGGGCGTCGCCGCCGAGCCGCCAGGAGTGCCCGAAGTCGCCCTGCAGGACGCCGTGCAGGAAAGTGGCGTACTGGCTCAGCAGTGGCTCGTCGAGCCCGAGTTCCCGGCGCAGGTCGGCCAGGTCGCTCGGGCTGGCCGACGCGCCGAGGATCAGCGCGGCGGGGTCGCCGGGGGCCACCCGGACCACGAGGAACACCACGGTCAGCGAGGCCAGAATGATCAGCAGAGCCTGCGCGAGGCGCTTCAGGACAAACCTGAGCATCAGCTGCTCCCGGGGTCGGCGGCAGCGGGCTGCCGGTGGGTGGAGGAGCCGCGGACGATCAGGTCGCCGGGAAAACTGATCCGGGCCCGGGGCGCTGCGGACCCGCGCCGGCCGATCCGGGCGACGAGCTGATCGACGGCGGCGGCGCCGACCTGTTCGGCGGGGAGTCGGACGCTGGTCAGGCCCGGGGCGAGGTACGCGGCGAAGGGATGGTCGCCGAAGCCGACGACGGCGACCTCGTCGCCGATCACCCGCCCCGCCTCGCTGAACGCGCGGTAGACGCCGAGGGCGAAGGAGTCGTTGCCGACCAGGATGCCCGAGCGCGGCGGGACGTCTGCGGCCAGGTGCTGGGCCAGCTCGTACGCCTCGGCCGGCTCCCACGGCAGTGTGTTGGCGGCGCGCCGCCGGGTCGGTACGCGCAGCTCGCGCACCGACTCCGGCGGCACCCCCCGTTCGGCCAGCGCCCGATGGAACCCGTCCACCCGAGCGCGCACCGTGGAGATCTGCAGGTCTTCCTCTAGGAGGTAGACCTGCTCGACACCGGTGTCGAGCAGGTGCAGGGTGGCCTCGTAGGCGCTCCGCTCGTAGTCGATTCCGACCAGGTCGCAGTCGAGTTCGGGCAGGTCCCGGTTGACCAGGACCATTTCCGTGCCGGCGGCCATCAATCGCCGCCAGTGCTCGACCTCCGGCTGCACAGGTACGACGAGGGCGCCGTCGACGCCCCAGCGGCGCATCGAGTCCACGGCCCGCAGCTCGTTGGTGTGGTTCTCCTCGGAGACCACCAGCAGCACCGAGTAGCCCAGCACGCTGCCACGCTGCTCGACGGCACTGATCATGCGGGAATAGAACGGGTTCGAGGGGTTGGTGATGACCACCCCGATGGTCATGGCCTGGCCGAGGACCAGTGACCGGGCCATGGTGTTCGGGACGTAGCCGAGCCGGTCGGCCTCGGCCTTGATCATCGCCCGGGTCGCCTCGTTCACCGCGCTCTTGCCGGCGAGCGCGCGGGAGACGGTGTTGACCGACAGCCCGACCGAGGTGGCGATGTCCTGCAGCGTGACGCGTCGAGGTGGATTCATGGTGACGTCGAGCGGCTGCGAGGGACCGCTCAGCCTCCCATCAGCACTGTGGACAGATCCGGTTGGTTGCTAGGTACCGGCGTGAAGCCCCGCACCGTGTCCCGTACCGCGTAGGCGGTGGTGATGGTCGCCGGGAAGATCCCGACGGCATCGTCCCAGATCGTTTTGCACGCCTGCGCGTACAGGGCCTTCCGCTCCGCCTGGTCCGACGAGCCGCGCGCCTTGGCCAGCAGTTCGTCCAGCGCGGGGTTGCGGTAGCCCATCCGGTTGGCCTTGGAGGTGTAGAGCCGGCCCAGGGTGAAGTCGGCGTCGCCGGTGGTGACGGTATTCGTCTGCAGGTCCATGTCCCAGTCGAGCTTGTTGAGCCGCTCCAGCCAGGTCGCCTTCTCGACCTGCTGGGCCTCGACGATGATGCCCACCTTGGCCCAGCTGGCGATCATCGACTGGGCGAGCTGGGAGATCAGCGGTCCGCTGGTCGCGAACCACATCATCGAGGTGGTGAACCCGCTGGCCAGGCCGGCCTCGGCGAGCAGTTGCCTGGCTCGGGTCGGATCGTAGGCGTATGGCTGCTGCGGCGCGGCGCCGAAGACGGTGGACGGGATGGGCGCGTCCATCACCGTCGCCGACTCCCCGTACAGGTCGCGGATGATGTTGCCGATGTCCACGGCGTGCCACATCGCCCGGCGAACCCGGGGGTCGGTGAAGGGCTTGCGGGAGCAGTTGAACCAGTTGAGGAAGTACACGTAGCTGGGCACCCGCTCGACCTTGACGCCGCTCTTGCCGGCCACGTCGCGCACCTGGTCCGGCGGCACCGGCCAGAACGCGTCCACGGCGCCGGTCAGCAGCGAGGTGATCGCCGTGGAGGTCTCCGGGATGTACGGCAGGTCGATCGCCGGGCTCTTCGCGGCCTCGCCCCAGTACCTGTCGGCCTTGACCAGCCTGAGCTTGGACGACGGGGCGAAGGAGTCCACCCGGAAGGGCCCGCTGCCGACCGGCTTGCGGAAGAACTCCGGGTCGTCGAGCCGGTTTCCCGGCGGGATGAACAGCAGGGTGAGGTTGACCAGCAGGGTGCCCAGCGGCCCGTCGGTGCGGACAGTGACCGTGGTCGGGCCGGTCGCCTCGGCCGACTTCACCGACGCCCAAAGGGCGGAAAGGTTGGTGGTCTTGCTGGTCGCCTTCTTGATCGAGGCGACCACGTCGTCCGCGGTCAGCTTGGTGCCGTCGTGGAACGTCACGTCGTCGCGGAGTTCGAAGACCCAGGTCTGCGGGTCCGGCCGGGTCCAGGACTTGGCCAGCGCCGGAGCGTACGTGTCGCCCTGGCGGCGTACCAGGGTGTCGAAGATGAGCCGGCGCGCCATGAGCGCCGGCTCATCGACGGTGGTGTTGGCGCTGAGCGGGTCCAGGTCGGTGATCGGCTGCGCGAAACAGACCTGGAGGGCCGCCTTCGCCTTCTCCGCGTCGCCGCCGGCCACCCCGCAGGATGCCAGGAAGGCGCTCGCCGCTCCGATGCCGGCGACGGTCAGGAAACGCCGGCGGTTGATGGTGGTGGTGGTGTGATTGTCCATCGCCTTCTCCTCAAGGGGTAGGCCATCGGCGACGCGGAGGGCGTCGTCAGGCCTTCAGCGCGAGATAGATGAGGGTGGGAACCTGGGTGTCGGCCGCGTCGCCGTGGACGGTGACGCGCAGCCGCAGCCAGCCGCCGAACTCACGGGTGACCCAGGTGGACACCCCGGTCGCGTCGACGGTCGTCGCCGGCTCGTCGAGGTCGCACCAGTACAGCCCGTCGGGGGAGACCTGGACGGTGCAGTCGAACCCCCGCACACCGGCCGGCAGGTCGAGCACCCGCAGGAACCAGCGGGCCTCGCGGGCCCAGGCCACTTCGTACGGTTCCGTGGTGTATTGCGGTCCGGTGATGCCGTCGCGCTCGAGGACCGCGGTCATAGAATTGTGCATAAAATTGGCCTACCAATCCGTCGAGATAACGACGGAGTCGAGGTACACGAAATTGCGGACGTTGGTGTGCGTGCGCACACTCACGTAGAAGTTCAGAAGATTGTTGAGCGACCCGTACTCCTCGCCGTACGGCGGAACGGGGACGTCGGAAAGGTCCATGACCCGGTCATTGACTTGAAGTTCGACGTTCTTTCGGGTGCTGGTGTCGATCACCCAGCGCAGGTAATGCCAGTTGACCTTTGTCGGCACCTCGTTGTAGCACAGTTCCTGCGGCTCGCCGACCGGGCTCCAGTCGTCCGGGTTCGGGGCGGTGAAGTCGGCCATTCGTGGAAGCTTGAGCTTGCCCTCGAAATGCTCCCGGGGCGTCGGCTCGGGGACGGTGGGGTAGACCCACTGCTGCTTCAGGTTGTTGTCCAGGTCGGTGTTCAGGTAGCGCATGACGGTGTGGTACCGGGTGCCGTCGCAGATGTCCGTGGCGACGGTCAGCGCGCCGAACTGGGTCTCCGACGGGTGGAAGTTGGCGTCCCACCCGGCGCTGCCGGCCTGCTCGTCGGCCCGGTTCTCGGTCGACGCCGCCTCAGCGTTGTAGGAGAAGTACGTCTCGAACTGGACCTTTCCGCGACCGGCCATGGTGAGCCGACGGATGGCCACACCGGTGTGGCCGGTCAGCGGCTTGGTGGCCACCTTCAGCGCGTATGTGCCGGACATGGCGCCGTGCGTGCCGATGTCGAAGAAGTTGCACGCACTCAACTGCGGCGGGCGGAAATCGCGCATGTGGTCGTCGACCACCGATAGGTCACCCTTCTGGTCATGGTTGCCGATGAGTTCGGTCCAGCCGTGGGTGCCGGTGTTGAAGTCGTCGTAACAGAGGATTCTCGGCAGCGGGTTGAATCGGGACAGCCGCACATCCGAGGCCAAATTGGCCCGGCGGATCTGCTCACCGATGTCAACGGTTTCAGGTGCCTGGGTCACACTAACTCCGCTCGTCACCATTAACGTTAATGTAGCTCTTACCGACGGAGCGGCATTAACGTTGAGATTGCCCATAGGTTACGGGCGTCGCACATGGGTGTCAAGAGTCGAGAAATGCTGCTCGAGGCGACCGGCGGGGTGTGCGGTCACGGTCCATGACACCATCGGGGACGGTGCGTGAAACATCAGCCCGACTCGTGGTCGGGTGTCGGATTCGTCCAACGGTCGGGCCACCTGGAGAGCGTTCGGTCCTAGGCCCTGAACGCCGGCCGGGAGCCCGGGGTCCGGGGCCGGCCTCCGCCGGCCCCGGACCCCGGACGAGGCCGGTACTCCCCGGCACCTAGCCGGCGACGGCGTACATCTCCTCGAAGCTGGCCCGGAGTGCCCGCCCTTCCCACTCTCCAGCAGCAGGTACTTGGAGTGGATGCGGCCGGGCAGGGCCGCGCCGTTGAGCTCGCGCAGGGAGATGTTCGGGTGGGCCGAGAGCAGGGCGTAGACCTCGTCGTTCATCAGGCCGTACACGATACGGACCTGGCAGCCCTGGGTCGGCCAGCTCCACGATCCGCTCCGCGATCCCGATCCGGTAGGTGTCCCACTCCGACATGCCGATCCGGATGGTCGCACCCGCGCCACACCCGATGCCGGCCAGCTGCTCCACGATCGGGTCACCCTCGGCGCGGGGATAGAAGAATGCGGTGCCCGCCACCTGCGGCACGTCCTACCTACGTACGCCGCGCACTACAGGGTCACGACCGAGTTTTGAAACCCCACAGCTGCCACGCCCACCCGCGCGGCAGAAGGCCGAACTGTGCAGCGGTCAGCGTCATGCCCGGATCGAGGATCCGGCCGGTGTCAGCGTCACACCCCCGGTCGCACCGGTCGGGTAAGGGCCGGGATGCGCATCCGCATCCCGGCCCTCGTCCCCGTCTCCGGCCTCGCAAAGCCACCGCCGGGCCTCCGCACCCGGTCGCCGGCTATCCGACGCCGGAGGTCACATACCGCTTGCCTGCAGGTCGTAGATCCGCGAGGCGCCGTTGAAGTTGCGGAACGCGACCAGCCACGCCTGGTTGTTCACGTTCCGGTAGGACATCGCCGTCGGATCGGTCGCCGCCGGATCCGAGACGTCGACCCCCTTGGTCCAGTTGCCCCAGGCGTTGGTGCCGGTCGCGGTCTCCCAGACCTGGTAGATCTCGTTGGTCGTCCCGCGCACGACCACCGCGAGCCGACCCCGGCTGGGGTCCATGATCGCTGCCGGTGCGCCGGCGGCCGGTACGACCTCGGCGTCCGGGGCGAACGTGCCGATCGACTGCCAGTCCTCCGGCCAGACGCCGTTGACGTCCTGGAGCTTTGCCACGATGGAGCCGTTGGCCGCCCGCACGAACACCTGCAACTGGTATCCGGGACGCACGACCACCGCGGGTACGCCGGTCAGGCCGGTGCCACCCAGGTCCGTCCACCCCGACAGTGATCCGTCGTGGTAGTAGAGAACCGACTTGACGGCGCCCTGGCCGTTACGTGCGAAGACCCGCAGCCCGTCTCGTACGGCCACCACGCTGACCTGCCCGGTCAGGTTCTGGTCACCCAGGTTCCGCCAGTACGGCACCGCACCGGCCTGCGCGTACGCCCACAGCTTCCCGTCGGCGTCGACCGCGAACTGCACCACCGTACCGTCGGCGAGCTTGCCGGCGGCCGGTGGCGAGGCCATCGAGCCACCGAGGTCGGTCCACGCGTTCCAGGCGGGCCCGCCCGGAGCCGTCTGGCTGATGGACCAGATGTCGCCGTCGCGATACTGGGCGGTGACCTGGATCCGACCATCCGCGAGCTGGGTCAGCGCCGGCTGACCGGAGAACGCCTCGTTACCGGAGATCACCGTCCACTGGGTGGAGTTGAAGTTGTCCAGGTCGCTCTGGTGCCCGTAGACGACGCGCCCGGCGTTGTCCACGTAGGCGTACTCGATGGTGCCCGCCGCCGCCCCGGTCAGCGGGGCGGCCTGGAGCACCGTGGTGGGGGTGTCCTGCGCGACCGGCACCGCCGGCAGCGGGTCGGCGTACCAGCCCTGGAGGTCCACGGCGAAGTGGGCGGTGCTGGAACTACCGTTCCGGATCCGGATCTTGCCGTCGGTGCCCGGCTTGATCACCAAGGCGTTGGTCCGCCACGTGCCGGCCTTGAAGTCCATCACCGTCAGCGACGCCTCGGCCTCACCAGCCGGCCACACCTTGAGGTACCCGGCCGCCGCCGGGGTCACGGTGACGGCGATCGCCGCTCCGGCGATCCCCCTGGTGGGCAGGCCGTTGGTGCCACCCACCTGCACGTCGAGGATGCCGTTCGCCGCGACGGGCACCCCGGCGCCCACGTTGCGCGTGTTGATCAGCCGGTTGGCCACCGGACGCAGCCCGGCCCCCTGGGTCGGGGTCTTGGTGAAGTAGCCCTCGACGTTGAACATCAGATGCACCGCGGCGCTGCCGTTGTTGGTCACCGTCACCCGTCCGTCGGCGGGCAGCGTGAGCACCGCACCCGACTGGGTGCTGCCGACGACGTAGTTCAGCAACGACCGTGTGGCATAGCCAACCGGGGTCATCGAGAGCGAGCCCGCCGCCGTGGCTCCCGGCACGCCCACGTTCACCAGGGCCGCCGCCGAACCGGCCGGCACCAGGCCGCCGGTGATGGTGATCGTCCGGCTGCCACCGGCCGCGATCGCCCCGGTGGTGGTGCCGAGCCCGCTACGGGTGTCGACCAGCCGGGTGTGGGCGAGCGGCACGAAGCCACCGCCGGTGCTGCCCAGTGTCGATTTGAAGTACCCCTGCACCTGGACCACGATGTGGGTCTTGCCGGCGTTGTTGTATACCGACATCTTGCCGTTGGCGCCGACCTTCACCACCGCGATGTTGGAGATGTCCTCGCCGGTCCCGGCGGAGAGCACCGTCCACGATCCGGGGCGCGAGATGCCGTCCGGCCACATCTCCAGGAAGGTCGCCGCGGTCGGGTCGACCACGGCCACCCGGGTCAACACGGCGCTCACTCCGGAGGTGGGGATACCGCCGACGCCGAGCACCGGGAACGTGGTGGTGCTCGCCGCGCCGCGGACGCCGGTCGTGCCACCGGCCCCGTTGCGGGTGTCCAGCACCGTCGCCTGCGGCCCGGTCAGCGGAACATAGTCTCCGCCACCACGGGCCGCGTCGGCGTACGCCACGGGCCCGTGCGGCACGGCCACCGCCGGCACCACCAGGCTCAGCAGGGCCGCCATCACGACGGGTACGCGCAGCGCGCCCCATCTGCGCCGCCCGATTGTCACTGTTCTGGACAATTCATTCTCCTTGACCAAGGTTGCAGGAAGATTGTGCGAGGGATTTCGAGAGCATGCCGCCGCCTCGGCTCTCAGCTTGGCGGCTTATTGACCGGCCAGGCATCGTGGTGGAGGTTGAACCCGCAATAGCCGACCGCTCCCATTGCGAGGCCCGCTCCAACCGCGGCTACTTCCTTCCTGTTCTTCGGCAGCAGGAGCATGGTGGTGCCGGTGCTCATCAAGACCGGACCCAGGCCCACTCCGAGGCATCGGAAGGCCGCACGACCACGATTGAGACGTATGTATTGGTACGTGTTGGTGCGAGCGATCGACCTAACGACCGCACGGGGCGTCGAAACGGCTCTGACACCGCCGCGCCAGGCGGCACCGCCCACAGCACTGCCGCCGCGCCAGAGGGCACCGCCCACAGCACTGCCGCCGCTCTTCAGGGCACCGCCGACGGCACTGCCGCCACTCTTCAGAGCACCGCCGACGGCACTGCCGCCGCTCCTGAGAGCACCGCCGATCTTCGCCCCGACGCCGGACAGGCAGCGCCAGTCGATGTTGTGTACGAGCAGATCGGCGTCGCCGGCCACCACGTAGAAGGTGTGCACGGTGTCGACGGTGAGGTTGTAGACGCTCTGGTTCCGCGTCCGCGTATGGGTGCTCAGCACGGTGACCGTGGCCTGCCCGGTGGTCTCCACAACCGAGCCGGGCCGCAGGTCCCGGGCCTCGACCCAGCGCTGCTCGGTCTCCACCCAGAATGGGTGCCCGTCGGTCGCCGTCACCGTGCCGGTCTGATCGCCGGTCTCGCCGTCGGTGTCGACGGTGATGTCCGTCAGGTTCTTCTGGCCCGAGCCGGTGATGACGTCGGTCACCCGCCGTGGACCGGTCCGTCCGGTGGTGGGATCGGTGGCCTGCACCTGGTCGCCGATCCGTACCTCACTGATCGGCTTGGTGCTGCCGTCGGCCATCCGGACCTGGGTGTCGGCGGTGAAACTGTTCGGGCTTCCCGCCACCGCCGCGCAGGCCGCTCCGCCCGCCTCCCGGCCACCACGGACGAGCCCCGGGATGGACTTGGCGCCGTACTTGATGCCCTTGCCCGCCACGCTCAGGACCCGACCCACCGGTAGGACATTCAGTGCGGTCCAGCCGCACGCCGCCCAGTCCCCCTCGGTGAAGCAGTCGACGGCATCGTTCACGGCGTCCTCGATCAGCATCCGCCCGATCCGGCCACCCGGCGCCAGCACATTCTGCACCGTCGACTCACACGCCATCAGGTCGCCGCTGGCGCAGTCCTTGGCATCCTGGTAACCGAAGTGGTCGCCGATCGACTTGAGCTGGTCGAGCCAATCGCCGCCCGAACCGGATCCACCGGACCCCGCTCCCGCGGCGGAAACGTTGCTGACGACGGATCCCGCCTTCTGCACCGCGCGTTGATAGATCGCGTCCGTGCCCCGCCGGGCGTCGTCGACCCCGTCCCGCGTGGCGGACACCCGGCCGGCGGGCACCGACGGCGACGAGGAGACGATCTTTCCGCCGGAGAGGTTCGGCACCTGGGCCTGCCCGCTCACCGCCCGCGGCACGTTCCGGGCGCGGTACGCGTTCGCGCTCCTGGCGGCATCGCTGCGGTTCTTGGCCCGCTGGTACGCCGCCTGTTGAGCGGCCCGACGCTCGGCTTCCGGGTCGTAGCAGGCACCACAACTGCCACCACCACCACCGCTGGCCGCCGGGCCCGGGGCGTAGGAGGGGTAGGTGGTCCGGGGTCGCTGGCTGGACTTGCCCTTTCCCTTTCCGGCCCCCCTCTCGAGCGCGGACGCCTGGCTACGGATGGCGTTGGCGAGTTCCAGCGGGGACTGCGCGAAGAGGTAACAGAAGAGGACGCTCTCGCACGGGTACAACTCCCCCGACGGAGTCGGGTAGTGCCCGTCCAGGTCAACGAAGCCCAGCGGGTTTCCCGCGCCGTAGGTGTAACGGTTGGCGAGGACCGAATCCCCACCGGAATAGTCGAGGTCGTCCCGGGAGGAGAAGCCTCCGGTGCCGGGGTTGTACCAGCGGGCCCCCATGTCCACCTGGCCGGTGCTCTCGTCGGTCCAGTCCCCCTGGAAGCCGAGCGCGCCGGTGTCACCGCTGCGGGCGGTGACCTTGCCGAACGGGTCGTAGGCGGTGGAGTCGGGAAGCTTGTTCAGAGTGGAGTCCGCCGGATCGAACCCGCCCACCACGTCGCCGTGCTGGTCGGAGAGGGAAAGCCGGTTGGTGCCGCCCTTGCCGGTGGCGAGCAGTTCGTCGCCGGGCCCCCGGGCGTAGGTCTCGGCGCCGTCGGAGACGATTTCGTCGTCCAGTCCGGCGTACCTGAACCCGGTACCGTTGCGCGATGCGACCCGGTCCAGGCCGTCGTAGGTGTACGACTGTCCCGCGGCGTCGACGAGTCGGTCGAAGGCATCGAACGAGAAGTGCTCGGTGAGGCCGGCACTGGTCCGGGAGCGCAGGCTGCCTCGGGCCGAGTAGGTGTAGGTGTAGTCGCCGTCGGCGAGTAGCCGGTTGCGTTCGTCGTAGCTGGCGGTCTTCGGGCCGGCCTTGATCCGGTTACCCGAGTCGTCCCAGTCGTAGCCGATGGTGGCGGACCCGGTCAGGGTCTGCCCGGTGATCCGGCCGGCCTGGTCATAGGTGTAGGTCTGCTCACCAGCACCCGCGGTGCCGGCGGTGGTCTCGCGGAGCATCTGGTCTGCGAGGTTGTAGCCGTACGTGGTGGCGGTGACGGTCTGCCCGGCCGCGTTCTTCAGCTCGTCAGAGGACGGCCTACCAAGGTCGTCGTAGCCGAAGGTCCGCTTCCTGCCGGCACCGTAGTCGACGGACTTGGTCGCCCCCGCGCTGTCGTAGCCGATCTGCTGGGTGGCCCCGGTGAGCCCGTCGGTCACCGAGGTCAATCGGCCGCTCGCGTAGCGGTATCCGGCGGTGCCGGCGGTGTCCACCCGGCTGGTCAGGTTGCCGTCGGCGTCGTAGCCGAACTGGGCGGGACCGCTCGGCCCCGCCGTGCTGATCAGGTTCCCCCGGTCGTCGTAGGCGTAGGTGTTGGTACCGGCATCCGCGTTGACCCGGGTGACCTGGCCGGCGAGGTCGTAGCCGATGGTGCGGGCGCTGGTGCTCGCCTCGGCGCCGGCGCCGGTCTCGCCGACGAGCTGGTCGGCCGCGTCGTACGACAGCTGGCGGAAGATGCCGCCAGGTGCCGTCAACCGCACCTGGTTGCCGTTGGCGTCGTAGCCGGTGGTCCAGGTCCGGTCCGCCGGGTTCGGCTCGGCCGTCGTCGCCGGCTCGATCAACGACTCGGCCAGGCCGAGGCTGTTGTACGTGACGATCGTGGCGTTGCCCCGCCCGTCGGTGTAGCGGGTGCGGTTACCGGCGGCGTCGTACCCGAACGTGGTGGTGATGGACTTCGTGCCGGTCACCGGCTCGACCTGCTTGACCAGCCGGTCCCCCGCGTCGTACATGTAGGTCCTGGTCACCTGTAGCGGGTCGGTGTGGGTGACCAGGTTCCCCGCCAGGTCGTAACCGTAGCGGGCGGTGCGCAGCACGGTCCCGTCCGACTTCAGGTCCGACTGGGTGACCATCCGGCCGAGCAGGTCGTATCCGGTCTGTTGGGAACGGCCGAGGCCGTCGCTGGACCGCACCTGGCGCCCGACGGAGTCGTAGCCGAACTCGGTCGGCACACCGGCCGGATCGGTGGACCTGATCAGCGCACCGACGGTGTCGTAGGTGTTGACCACGGTCGCTCCCGAAGGCGAGACCGCACTGGTGACGTTGCCGGCGTCGTCGTAGACCATCCGGGTGGTGAAGCTCGTGGCCACCGGAAGCCGCTCGATCTGGGTGCCGGTGACCTGCCGGTCGAGGTCGTCATAGGTCGCCTCGGTACGAGCCCCGGTCGGATCGGCCGTGGCGAGCAGCTGGCCGGTACGGGTGTAGGTGAAGGTCGACGTGGCCCGCTCGTCGTTGGTCGACCTCGGCTCGTCCAGCCGCACCAACCGGTCGAGCTGGTCGTAGGTGGAACGGGTGACGTTGCCCTTCGCGTCGGTGACCTGGATCGTGTTGCCGTTGCCGTCGTAGCTGGCCCTGGTGACCGGGATGATCGGCTCCAACGCACCCGGCGGGGCGTAGCTGGGCCCGGTCGCGTTCACCAGGCGGCCAACCCGGTCATAGGTCACGCGGCTGACGTTGCCGCTGGCATCCCTCGCCTCGGTCTGCCCATCGAAGGTGTCGTAGCCGAACGTCGTGGTCGGTGTGACGGTCCGCGCCGCCCCGCCGCCGCTCTCGGCCGCCACCGGCGCACCGACGGTGCTCACCGCGCGGCTGAGCTCGTCGTAGCTGGCCGTGGTGGTGAAGGCGGCCCGGTCCGCGCCGGTGACGTTGCCGCGCGGGTCAGTGGCCGAGACCTGCAGGCCACGATCGTCGTACCCATAGCTGGTGACCTGCCTCGTAGTCCCGTCGCTGATGCTCTGCTCGATCACGTTGTCGTTGTCGTCGTAGCGGTAGTCGACCACCTGGGGGGTGGTGGAGACGGCCCACGGCACGTTCGACGCCTTGCCGGAGTTGGTGACCTGGATGACATTTCCGTTGCCGTCGTAGCGGTAGGTCTCGGTACGGGCGAGCCCGCCGGGATCGACCACGCTGGACGTCAGATGCCCGTCCGGGTCCACCGTCCGCTGGGTGACCAGCCGGCCGTTGTCGGTGACCTGCCTGGTCAGGTTGCCGGCGCCGTCGTAGGTGTTCTCCCCGACCACGAGGTCGCGGGTCGTCCCGTTCGGGTTGTGGAAGTTCTTCAGGACCGAGCGGCGCAACAGGCCGTCGCCGTAGTACTCGTGCTCGACCCGGCGCCCCATCGCGTCGGTCTCGCTGACCTGACGGCCGGCGAAGTCGTACGAGTACGAGCTCAGCACCAGGTAGTCACCGGTGCCGGTGCCCGGCGCACCCTCGGGGTCGCTGCGCCAGTCCCGCAACCGCACCTCGGCGAGGCTGTTGCGGGCGGTGTAGGCGTAGTCGTACCGGTTGCCGTTGGCATCCGTCTCCGAGGTCCTGTTGCCGAACGCGTCGTAGTTGTACGTCGTATCGTTGCCCTCCGCGTCCGTTATCAGGACCGGCCGGTTGTGCTCGTCGTACTCCCTTCTGGTGACCCGGGCCGGATCGTTGCCGAGCACGTCGGCGAGTTCGATCGCGACCAGGTTGCCGTCCGCGTCATAGGTGTTCGTGGTGCGCTGCTGGTGCTTGACTCCGCTGACCGCGTTGGTGGTCACCGGACCGGTCTCGGTCAGCCGACGGGACATCGCGTCGAAGGTGCGACCGACCGACACCCCGGACGGGTACGCGTCGGAGGTCGCCTTGACCGAGACCTGCCGGCCGATGGCGTCGTACCGGTACTCGGTGACGAACCCGGTCGGTTCGGTGACCCGGGCCAGGTCGCCGTTGGCGTAGTAGGCGTACGTGGTGACATGGCCCCGCGCGTCGGTGCTGCTCGCCGGCAGCGCGGCCGGTGGCGAGCCACCGCCGAACGCCGCCTCGGCCCCGTTGGTGTACGTGTTGCGGACGACGTTGCCGCCCGGCGTGGTCTGGGAGGTCACCTGCCCGGTGGAGTGGTAGGTGTAGCTGGTCCGGTAGGTGTTGTCGGTCGCGCTCGCCGACCGGCCGTCCCGGGTCTCGATCGGCAGGTTGTTGCGCGGGTCCAGCGGGTTGCTGATGGTGGTCGGGTACGTGGTGTAGCTGGTGTGGCACTCGGTCGAGGTACGGCAGGACTTCTGCGACGTCATGTTGCCGCGGTCGTCGTAGGTCATCGTGACCGAGTCGCCGTTCTCGTCGATGACCTTGATCAGGCCGCCGGTCGCGTCGTAGAAGAACGACCGGATGCTCATCCCCTCCGCGCCGTAGCGGACGAAGACCGGGCCACCGGAACCGCTCGGGATGACGGTGCAGAAGGCCGGGTCGTTCGGGTCGGGTTTGGTGCAGGTCTGCACCGGGGGCGGCGGGGACGGGGTCGGCTCGCCCGGCGCGTCCTCCTCCCGGGCCTCGATCCCCAACGGCATGCCGATCCGCAACACCCAGCCGCCGAGCGCGTCGTACTCGTAGAGGCTGGGACGGTTGGCCGGGTCGAGCACCTCGACACTGCGGCGCAGGTCGGTGTCGTCGCCGTAAACGGTCGGGGCGCCGATCTTCCAGGTGCCACCGTTTCCGTCGGTGGATTCCTTGACCCGGCCGGTGTGCACGTCGTAGGTGGCCGTCGAGGCGACCTTGCCGCTGGGCAGCGTCACCTTGCTGAGCTGGTTGGCCTGGCCGACGGCGGCCCGGTAGTGCGCGGTGACCGACGCCGGGCCGAGCGGGCTGGCGTAGATCGCGACCTCGTCGATCGCGCCAGCGTAGGAGCGTTGCGCGGTGCTGCCCCACGCCGGCCACGATCCCGGGGTGGTGGCGTAGGCCGCGCCGATCTGGTTGAAGGTCAGCAACGAGTGCTCGATGGTCTTCCCGGTCAGCTCACCGGCCTTGACACCATCGAGGTAGAGAGTCTGGGTGGCGCCCATCGAGGACAGCACGGCGTGGTGCCATCTGCCGTCGTTGACCGCCGCGGCCGAGGTGATCGGGCTGATGGTGTCGGTGGCGAACTGGCCGCGGAGCCGGCCGTCGGTGCCGACGTACAGCACCGGCGCTCCGGCGGTGGACGCCGAACCGATCGCCTTGTCCTGATAGCCGAGCAGCGGTCCGCCGGTGCCGGTGGTCGAGGACTTGAACCACAGCTCGACCGCGCCGTCGCGGGCCTTCTTGACCGTCCCCTTCGGCAGGTCGACGCGGGACGTCGTCCCGTTGAAGGAGGTCGCGGTGTTGGTGGTGCCGACCAACGGGCTGGCCGTGCCGAGGGTGACGTTGGCGTAGGTGCCGGCGTCCTTGCCGAGGTTGACCGCGACCTCGCTGCCGGCGCCGGTGCCCTCGGCCTCACCGAGCCGCCAGTACGACTCCGGTCGCGAGTCCAGCACAGTGCCGCGGTAGTGCGAGCCGGCGCTGTAGTCGTACGCCGTGCAGTTGGTGTCCGGGCCGCACACCCTGCTGAGCAGGTCACCGATGTAGGTGTAGTTCCAGGTCAGCGGCGCCGTCCCGACGGTGTCGGTCCGCACGCTCGCGACGTGGTTGCCGGACCAGGTGAAGTTCAGCGCCCGGCCGGCGGTGTTGGTCTGGCTGTTCGAGACCTGTGCCTTGAGCAGCTTCCCGGTGCTGGTGTCGTAGCTGAGCACCACCGAACGCGCGGCGACATCGGTGATCCGGTTCAGCCTGCCGTTGAGCGAGAACTGGTAGGTGGTGCCGGACGCGTCGAGCAGCTTCCAGGAGCTGGTGTCGACGGTCAGCGTCACCTGGCGGCCGAACGGCGGCGAATAGCTGCCGTCGGCGTTGCGGCCGAACCGTGCCGCCTGTCCGTCCGGATAGGTGACCACGACGTTGCCCGAACCGTCGTCGTCGGGCACCAACTTCATGTCGTATCGGCTCGTCCACCCGGCGCCGAAGAGGCCGTCGCGGCGCGGGTCCACACTGTTGTAGGTCCGGACCACCCGCAGTTCGGGGCCGACGGTGGCCACCGTGGCGTCCACTGCCGCGGTGGTGTAGTTGCCGGACGCGGGGTCGTACTCCTGGTCCTGCGCGCCGTATGGCGCGGTGGCGATCCGGGAGGTGATCTCGGGTTGCGGCACCGCGGTCAGCACCGTCGTGTACGGCGAGGCGACCTCGGTGGTGGCGTCCTTGACGAAGGCCCGCCACAGGTACGCCTTGCTCCAGCGCAGCCGGCCAGCCGGCGGAGTCCACGCGGTCTTGCTCTGGTAGCCGGAGTTGGTGCAGTTCACCGGCTTGTCGGCCGCGTCCCGGTCGCAGACCTCGAACTTGAACTGCAACGTCACCTTCGGCGGCGCGTCGATGTCGATGGCGCGCGCCCACAGTTGCGGGGTCAGCGTCGGGGCCTGATAGCCGTTGGGCGGATACAGCTCCTGCACGACCGGCGGGATGTCGAAGACCTCCAGCACCAGCCGGACGGGCGGTACCTGCTGGTCGGTGAAGACCGGCCCGCCGGACTTCACCATGGTGAAGTCGAGGAAGTACAGGCCGGGCGGCATCGCCTTGATGGTCGCGTCCAGGGTCACCCGCCCGTTGCGGGCCACCGTGGAGGTGAGGTTCGCCGCTCGCTGCTGGGAGACCGACGCACCGGTCTTCCCGTTGTACAACCGGTAGGCCAGGTAGTAGCCGCCGGGTGACCAGGCCTCCGCACCCTTGTTGGTGACGGTGACCTTGATCTTGCCATCCTGGTTCTGCAGGACGACCGGGTTCGGCGACGGATTCGGGATCGAGTAGGTCGCGTTGTACGGGCTGTGCGTGACGTACAGCCGGGGCGGGTTGGCGGTGCTTGAACCGGCGAACCGCTTGCCGGAGAGCGCGTCCGACGCCGAGGCCCGCAGCGACAGGCCGTTGTTGGCCTGCTCCCCGTTGACCCATCGCTGCACCAGATCACGACCACCGACGCCGAGATTGAACAGCTCACCCGCCGTCGGGCAGGCGGACGACGACTGACCGAACGCGATGTGACCGTGCGCGAACGACCTGCTGCTCAACGCGGCGCCGACGGCCGGACCCGGGTACGAGTAGCCGGAACCGGCGGTCCACGCCCCGGTCACCGGATGGACGCTGACCGCCCGCGCCTTGCACGAGTCGGCGTCGTAGTTCACCGTCCAGAGCTGGGCACCGAAGATGGTGTGGTACTGCAACCGGCTCGTCAGGTCGGTGAACTTGAGGTACGAGGCGGAGTCCGCTCCGTCCACCGTTCCGACCAGTAGTTGCGAACCGCCCGAGGCGGAACTGCCGCCCTGCACGTACATACTGGATCCGGCGGCGCCACCGTCCACCGGCAACTGCACACTCGGATCCACCAGCACCGGGTACGTTCGGTCCGGGCTGCGCAGCCAGGCGGCATCCAGGGTGACCTCGAGTGCCCGCTCGTCACCGTTGGTGACCAGGCGGTAGGCGACACCGGTCGACCGCGCCGGGCCGCTCCCGGAGTCGACCATGTCACCGGGTGGGATGACGGCGCGGGTCGCCCCGGCGGCGTCGGTGAACACCACCTGTCCGTCCACCAGCCGCGCGGTCAGCCCCTTCGTCCGCAGCGGGAACAGGTACGACGTGGGGGTGTCCGGGGATTTCAGGACCAGGGTCTCCTTGACCCCGGACGGGCGGGACTCCAGCCTCAGGTCGACCCGGGGCGCGACCTCCGGGTAGGTGAGCGTACTTCCGTCGACCCTGGCGGCGGCGCGGGCGGCACCGGCGAGGTTGAAGGACACCGCGTGATCGGCGTCGACACCCAGCGTGGCCAGCTCCGGCGCGTCGGCCGTGGCGGCGAAGCGGACGTCGACCTCGGCGGCTGCGTTGTGCCAACCGGTGCGCGGGTCATCCGCCGGGATCAGCCGCGTCTCGATCGGCGCCAGCGTGCCGTCGGCGGTCCGGTAGTTGATCGGGTCCACCGAGAACTGGGTGGTCTCGGTGCCGTCGGAGTTGGCGTACACGCGCTCGTTCGCGCTTCGACGCTCCGGCAACTCCCGACTGGTCGCCTCGTCGAACCCGCGGACGGCAGCCGCGGCCGGGGTCCGCACCGAGGCGTTGTTGGTCGCCTTCTGGTCCCAGACCACCTTCGGATAGCGGGCCTGGATCGTGTCGGGCAACGTCCGGTTCGCCGGGGTGGTCCTGCGCTGGTCGGCTTTCTCACCGGCGCTGCCGGCGGCCGTGCCCCACTGCTGCCGGGGCGCGGCTGTCACGCCCCGCTGGTGACGCTCGGGTTCGCCGGGGGCCGGCCTCGGCAGCCCGCCGACGCCCTCCCCCGCTGCCCCACCCAGCACCGCCAGCGTGACGCCGACGGCCACCAGCTTGGTCGGACCAGCCGTCCACAGCAGACCGAACAAGCCCGTTGACCGTAGAGCCCGCTTCTGCGACATGCGCCTTCGCACCTATCTCTCCTGAACAGCAGAGTGCGCCCGCCGGATCGCGGCGGGCACCGGGACCGGTCAGTGAACTTCCATGCCGTACGCCACGGGCGTCCGGCCGAGGGGCCGTCGGCGGCTCCGACATTCACCGGATTCAGCGCGAACGGAATGGCTGGTCAGCGCCGGAAGGAAAGCGGCAGCATCAACGGCCACGAACGAGCGGAAGGTATTCATGAATTGTTCACCTGACGTTCCGGGTGCGTCGCGCCGGGCGCATACGGCCAGGTCAGCCAGGGTGTAGCGGCACGGATCCCGCGAGCAGAACCGCTGTCGCACTCGCGTCCTCCCACCAAGCCGTTTGAGATCAATTCAGTCGGGCACGATGATCTCCATGCGCGTCTGCATTTGTTATGCAGTCGGCTTGCAACTGGTCCAAGAGAAGGTCCATGCCGGCCAGGCGCATCAGGCGAGCGGAGGTGACCGACGTGGAGTTCCGAGTCCTTGGCCCGGTCGAGGCGTGGTCGGAGGGCGTACGGCTCGACCTCGGCTCACGCAAGCAGCGTCTCGTGCTCGCGGTGATGTTGCTGGAAGCCAACCGCCCGGTGTCGATGGACCGGCTGATCGATCTCACCTGGACGCACGACCCACCCGCCTCCTCGCGCAAATCGATCCAAGCACTCGTGTCCCGGCTGCGCTCGGCGTTCCTAGTTGCCGGAGCCGGGCGACCCGAGATCCTCAACCAGGGCGCCGGGTACCTGTTACGCGTTGACCCACTCACCGTCGACGTACACCGATTCGTCGACCTGACGACCAGGGCACGCGGCGCGGACGACGAGCGCGCGGTCGAACTGCTCGACCAGGCGCTCGAACTGTGGCGCGGCAATGCCCTCGCCGACGTCGCCTCCGACGAGGTGCGCGACCGACTCTGCGGTGGCCTCTGGGAAGCCAGGTGGGCCGCCCTGGAAGACCGGATGGACGCCCGGCTCCGGCTGGGCGAGGCACGGCAGCAACTCGGTGAACTCACCGAACTCGTGGCCGAGCAACCCATGCGGCAGCGGCTGGTCGGCCAGCTCATCCTCGTCCTCTACCGCACCGGCCGGACCAACGACGCCCTGAGCACCTACCACAGATTGCGGGCCCGGCTCTCCGACGAACTCGGCCTCGACCCGGCACCGGAGCTACGCGAGTTGGAGACGGCGATCCTGCGTGCCGACCCGTCGCTGGACGTTCGGCAGGAGGATGTTTCACCGCCCCGGCTGATGCGACCGGCCGAGTTGCCGCACGACCCGCGCGGTTTTGTCGGGCGCGACCACGAACTCGCCCGGCTCGACGCGGGCGTGACAGCCCCCTCGGCGAGCACCGGGATCTGGGTGATCAGCGGGACCGCCGGGGTCGGTAAGACGGCGCTGGCCGTGCACTGGGCCCACCGCTCGCGGAGCCACTTCCCGGACGGGCAGCTCTACCTCGACCTACGCGGCTTCGACGCCGAACACGAGCCACTCACCTCGTCGGCGGCACTCACCCAACTGCTGCGCGGCCTCGGCGCCGACCCCCGGCTGGTCCCGCCGGAACCGGACGGCCAGGCCAAGCTGTTCCGCTCGTTGCTGGCGGACAAGAAGATCCTGCTGGTGCTGGACAACGCACGCGACGCCCACCAGCTGTATCCACTGATCCCGCCGACCGGAACCGTGCTGATCACCAGCCGGCAGCGACTGGGTGAGGTGATCGCCCGTACCGGCGCACAACCCCTGCCTCTGGACGTACTGCCCACGGCGGACTCGCTGCGGCTGCTGGAAGTCCTGCTCGGCGCCGCGCAGGTGGCCGCCGAACCGGTGGCCGCCACGGAGCTGGTCCGCCGCTGCGGGCGCCTCCCGCTCGCGTTGCGGATCGCCGCCGCCAACATCGCCGCCGGCCCGGAACCGGAGATCGCAGCCCTCACCCACGAACTGGCGCACGGCGACACCCTGGCCGAACTCGCCGTGGATGGCGCCGAGGAGAGCGCGGTCACCATGGCACTGGCCCTGTCCTACCGGGCCCTCTCCACCGAGCACCGGCGGATGTTCCGTCACCTTGGCCTGATGCCGGGGCAGACCTTCACCGCCGAGTCGGCCGGTGCGGTCGCCGGGTTGCCGATCGCCGGCACCAACCGGCTACTACGGACGCTGGCCGCGGCGCACCTGGTCGAGCAGCACACCCGCGGCCGGTTCCACTTCCACGACCTGCTCCGCCGGTACGCGATAGACCGGGTACGGGCCGAGGACCCACCGCCGGATCGCGAACAGGCCCGCGAGCGGCTTCTCGACCACTACCTGCGGACCGCCGACGCCGCCGGCAGGCGCCTCATCCCGCATTTCCTCCGGCTGCCGAGGGAGCTTCCGGACGGGGTACGCTTCACCGACACCGACGCCGCACTCGCCTGGCTGGACGCCGAGTGGCCGAACCTCACCGCGGCGGTCAGCCAGGCGGCGAAACAGGGCCCGCACCACTTCTCCTGGCACCTCGCCGACGCGCTGCGGGCGTACTTCCACCACCGCGGTCACCGTGCCGAGTGGGTGAACGTGGCGTCGACGGCGCTGGCGGCGGCGCGTCTCGCCGAGGACGATCGCGCGCAGGCCGCCATGCACCAGAGCATCGCCCTCGCCTGCGTCAACAGCGGCCGGTACGAGGAGGCCCGGGATCACCTCGGCCACGCGATGCGGGGCAACCTCGCCAGTGGGTGGCTGGAGGGCCAGGCCGCGGTGCTGAACAACCTCAGCGCGGTGCACCAGCGGCTCGGCGATCCGACCGAGGCGATCGCGTCCGGGCTGCGTTCGCTCACCCTCCAGCGCGAGTTGGGAAGCAGCGACGGGGTGGTGATGGCGCTGGCGAACCTCGGCTTCGCGTACTGGCAGCTCGGCGCTCTGGAGAAGGCGCGTGAGCACTTCAGCCGGGCGCTGGAGCTGGGCGAACAGGCCGGCGCGCGGTACAGCGTAGCGGTGCTGCTGGTGGATCTGGGCAATGTGCACCGCGACCTCGGGGAAGACCAGGTCGCCGAGGAGTTCTACGGCCGGGCGCTGGAGGCCAACCGGGACCTCGGCTACCGCTACGGCGAGGCAACCGCGTTGGCCGGGCGGGCGTTGCTGCGCTGCGAGACCAGCCTGCCCGAGCCGGCCCGGCCGGATGCCGGAACCGGCCTGCTCGAAGAGATGCGGTCGGATGCCGACACCGCCGTCGAGCTGACCGGACAGCTCGGCGACGACGGCACGCAGGCGTGGGCGCTCAACGCGCTCGGCCGCGTCTGCCTGCGGATGGGCCAGCCGGTGGCGGCCGAGGTGCAGCATCGCCGGGCACTCTACGTCGCGAAGCGGACCAGCTTCTACTGGTGCCAGGCCGACGCCCGCACCGGGCTCGCCGAAACGTTGCCACACCTGGGCCGACTCGATGAAGCACGACAGCAGGGCGAGCAAGCTCTGGAACTGGCCCGTCGGGCAGGGTACCGGCTGATCGAGAGCCGGGTACTGAGCGCGCTTGCCGAGGTGCACCTGCGACTCGGCGACGAGACCCTCGCGGGCGAACTGTCCCACCGCGCCCGGAGCCTGGCGCTGGAGACGGGCTACGGTCTCGGTCACACCGGCGCGGCACGGCTGCCCGGCGCAGGCACCGGAGCACCCGGCGAAGATCCACAACAACCATCGGAACCCCGGTGAACGTCAGTGGACATTGCACTAGCCAGACACGTCCGGGGACAGAAATCGTAACCAGAGGGGGGTTGCCGGGAATGCGAACGGCTTCGCACGGTGGGCGTACATTCTGGTGGAGGATGATGGGCGGGCTGCTGGTCACCCTGGCCATACTGGGAACGACCACCGGCGCCCCCGCCGCGTCGGTGAGCCCGCCGTCGTTCACCGAGACCACGCTGTGGGACTCGACCGCGGGCGACTACGCCAACTACCACGTGCACAGCCTGACGGTGCTGCCGGAGGACACCGTCCTCGCGTTCACCGAGGGGCGCAAGTTCAGTGACTGCGACTTCGGGGCACACGACCTCGTTCTGCGACGGAGCGCCGATGGTGGCCAGACGTGGGAGCCGACGACCGTGGTCGTACCGGCAACGAACGGCGAGTCGTGGGGGAACCCCACGCCGGTGGTGGACCAGGCCACGGGCACCGTCTTCCTCTTCTACAACCAGAGCTTCCGGGACGCGGGCAACACGGGTTGCTCGGCCGACCGTTCACGGTTGTACCTCCGCAAGAGCACCGATGCCGGCCTGCACTGGACCGCACCCACCGAACTGACCGGCCTGTTCGCCAACAACGCCCAGGGGTGGACGCAACACGCTCCGACCCCGGGGCACGGCATCCAACTCGACAGCGGCCGGTTGCTGATGCCACTGACCCACCGCCGGGAGTTCCTCGGCAATCCGGTGCCGGCGCGCCGGTACGGGGTATCCATGGTGTACAGCGACGACCATGGCGCCAGCTGGAAATGGGGTAAGCCGGTGCCGGTCTCCGAGACGTACCCGATCGGCGAGAATCGGGTGTTCCAGCGCGCGGACGGCGCCGTGATCGTCAACGGCCGGTACGGCTCCGGCGGCGTGCACTCGCGGATCACGTCGGCGAGCGCCGATGGCGGGGTGACCTGGGCCGACCCGATGCTGGATTCGGCGACCGGACAGCTCACCGCCGTCGACGCAGGGTTCGCCCGGTACAGCGGCGGCCGAGGCAGCCCGGATGTCAACCGGGTCCTGTTCAGTAGGCCGGACGCCCCGACCCGGCAGAACATGACCGTGTCGGTCAGCTATGACGAGGGAAACAGCTACCGCTACCGCCGGGTGGTCAATCCGGGCCCCTCGTACTACTCGGACCTCGCCGTCACCTCGGACGGGACCATCCTGCTGCTGTACGGCCGGGACGGCATCGACCCGACGTTCCCGGAACGGGTGGCGGTTGCCCGGTTCAACCTGGAGTGGCTGACCGGAGGGCTCGACGACCCGGACACCGGCCCCCCGTTCACCGAGCATGAGTGGGAGTTCGGCACGTCCGTGTCGTACGGATCCCCGAACGGGCCGGGCCCGACGGTGGTGACCGACATACAGGCCCGGGGTGGCCGGGCGCTGCGATACGTGGCTCCGGCGACCGGGCACCATGTCGAGATCCCGTTCGTGGTGCCCACGACGGGCAACTACGAGGTGGCCGTGCGCTATGCCCGGGACGCCGATCGGGCCGCTGTCCAGGTCAGCATGGACGGCACCAACCTCGCCAACGGCGCCTTCGATCCGACCATGACGGCGTCCGAGAGTTATCAGGTCTACGGGCTGGGATCCCGGCAGCTCGCGGCGGGGCTACACGTTATCCGCTTCACGGTGACCGGTCCGGGCCGCGCCGGCGGGTACGCGGTGACCCCCGATCAGCTGACCCTGATCTCACCTGGCCGCACGGGCTGACGTGCCGCCGGCTGCCGGGCGGGGACAGGCGCCCGAGGTCTCGGACGCGGAGAGACCCCGCCAGACGAAGCGCCCAGAACTTACAAGCGAGGGCTCACCGGCTGCGGGCTAGTCGCTAGCGCCCGACCCGGATGCGGTCGGCGGGGTACAGCTCGCAGGACCCGTCGGCGCGGAAGACCACCAGGACCGGGACGCCTTCGCCGATGTCCAGTTCCTTGCGTTCGTCAGGGGTGGGCATCTGGGCTGAGGCGGTGTCGCCCTTGAGTAGTCTGGAGCTGCGGAGGCTGCGATCTGCCCTGGCCCTGCCCGACGCGGAAGCGGGAGCTGCGGGCCGAGTATGCGGATACTCCGGTGTCGTTGGCCCTCTACCTCGGAAGCTATCTCGTCCAGGCCCCCGAGGACATGCCCTGGACACCGGCCGGCGTGCTGCACCGCCGCTTCCTCGGCTGGACCAGACAGGTCGAGCGATCGAAGCCAGCAGTGTGAGGTCGACCCAAGGCGCGGTCTTCGTCGGCGGGCTGCCCGTGCAGCGTGCGCCCATGCGCGTGCAGGACCCAGCCGGGCATGCCGCCATTGTCCCCCGCCGGGGGCCGGCGCCGTGGGGACTCGCAGGCATCGACGGCTTTCCGTTGGGTCGCCCCGGCTCGATACCATGAGCGGCGCTGCGACGCGGCCCTCGGGGCGCGCTCAGTCTGGTGTGAGGGGTGACAGCTCATGGCGTTCTCGTTCGGTGCCCTGCTCCGCGAACACCGCAGGAACGTGGGCCTCACCCAGGAACAGCTGGCGGCGCGCGCCTCGATCAGCAGCCAGGCCGTGGGCGCGTTGGAGCGGGGCACCCGCCGGTTCCCGCACCAATACACGATCAGCCGCCTCGCCGACGCGTTGGGCCTCGACGGTGAGCAGAGGGCCGCGTTCACCGGGGCTGCCGCGCGGCCGTCGGCGCCTGCGGCCGACAAGGGTTCCGGTACGACCGGCGAACCCCCGGGCGGCGCCTTGCCGCGCCAGCTGCCTCCGCCGGCGGCGCTGACCGGTCGCGACGAGATGATCGCCGAGATCGCCTCGGAGCTTTGCTGGACCAGTTCCGTCGAAGCGCACACCGCGTTGTTGGTGGGCCCGGGCGGGATCGGCAAGACCGCTCTCGCGCTGGCCGTCGGACACCGGCTCGCCGAGGAGTTTCCCGACGGGCAGCTGTACGCGGACTTGCGCGGCGCGCAGGAGCAGCCGGTCGACCCGCACCTCATGCTCGGCCGGTTTCTGCGGGCGCTCGGCGTGCCACGGGCCGAGGTGCCGCCGGATCCCGACGAGCGGCTTGCGGCGTACCGCAGTCTGCTCGCGGGCCGGCGGATGTTGCTGCTGCTCGATGATGCCGGCGCCGAGGAGCAGGTCCGGCCGCTGCTGCCACCGGCCGGGGGCTGCGCAACCATCATCACCTCCCGGCGACACCTGGGCGCCTTGGTGGGCGCGGCCCGGCGGACGGTGCCCGCGCTGGGACGCGAGGACGCGCTGCGCCTGCTGGCCCGCATCGCCGGAGCGCCGCGCATCGCGGACGAACCCGCCGCCGCCATTCAGGTGGTCGACGCGTGCGGATACTCGCCGCTGGCCATCTGCGTGGCGGCCGGACGGCTGGCGGTGCGGCCACATTGGTCCGTCGCCGAGCTGGGCCGGCGGCTCACCGCCGAACACGGCCGGCTCGACGCGTTGTCGGTCGGCGATCTCGACGTCCGAGCCAGCATCGGCCTCAGCTACCAGGCCCTCAGCCACGCCGAACAGCAGCTGATCCGCCGGCTGGCGCTGCTCTGGGCGCCGGACTGGCCGGACTGGGTCGCCGACGAGCTCTGCGCCGGGCCGGTCGAGCCGCTTCTCGACGAGCTGGTCAACGTGCATCTTGTCGAGCCGGTGGGCGTCGACGCGGTCGGCCAGCAGCGGTTCCGCCTGCATGACCTCATCGCCGAGTTCGCCCGCGAGCGGGCGCAGGCTGAGGAGAGCCCCGACGACCTCGACCGCATCGCGGACGGCCTGCTCCGGGTCTGGCTGGCGGTGGCCGGCGTGGCTGACGACGCGTCAGGGCACGGCTACGAGTACGGCGCCGGCCTGCCGGCTGGCCAAGCCCCCCGACGCCCCGCGGCGACGGCTCGGGCAGCGCCTGCGGACTGGTTCGAGGCCGAGCGCATCACCCTGGTGGCCGCGGTGGATCGCGCAGTCCGGCTAGGTCACGCCGAGGTGGCGGGCGCGCTCGCCTTACGGCTCGCCGGGTTCCTTCGGGTACGCGGCTACCGCGACGACAACATCAGCACGTTGCGCGAGGCGCTGGCCGCCGTCCGCACGAGCGGGCATGACAGGCTACGGCTGCGTCTCGCGCAGACCCTGTTCTCCGCCCTCCTGGACCATGACATGGACACCGAGATGCCCCAGCTGACCGGAGAGATGCTCGCGTCGGCTCGCGCGCTTGGCGAGCCCGATCTGCTGATCCGGGCCTTGATGCAGGCCAGTTTGTACGCGAAGCGCCGCGGCCGGCTCAGCGAGGCGGCCGACCATTGCGAGCAGGCCCTCGCCGCCTGCGGCGACACGTCCCCGCTCCTTCTGACGACGGCCCTGTCGTCGGCCGCGACGATCCACCTCGAAGCCGGCCGGCCGCAGGAGGCTCTGCCGCTGTCGGAGCGGGCGGTGGCCATCCAGCGCACGGCCGACACTCCGCTCATCACAGCGCTGCGGCTGCTCACCCAGGCCGACGTGCTCGCTGACCTGGGCCGACTGGCCGACTCCGAGACCGCGCTCGCCGAAGCCCTGGCCCTGAGCCAGGCCGCCCGTCACGACGCCGCACAGGCGTACGCCCAGGTCCGGCTCGGTGACCTGGCCGTACACCGGGGTCGGTGGCAGGTCGCGAACGGCCTGATCCGCCGCGCATTGGCCACGTTCGAACGGCTCGGCGACGCCGGCAGCACCGCGTACGCGTTGCGGTCGTCGGGCGACCTCGCGCTCACTCGGGGGCGACCCGAGGAAGCGCTCGAGCCGTTCTCCCGGGCCCTGGACACGTGGCAGCGGCTGCGGCTGCCGTTGGAGGCCGCCCGCCTGCACACCCGCCTCGATCACACGTTGTACGCCTTGGGTGATCCTCGCGCGGCCGAGCATCGTGCCGCGTGCGACCACATCCTCGGCGAGCTCGGCCTCGACGAGAGGGCGCTGAGACTGGGTCCGGAGCGGACAGGAGCGGGCATTCGCTGAGTCCTACGCCGGGTTGTGTGGGTCCACTGTGTAGGTTGTCGCTGTTCCGTGCGCCGCCGTGCGAGCCAAACTCTGCGGTCATGAGGCTGAAGATCACGCTCCGCCGTGTGGTTGCCATGACCATGGGCGTCTCGGTCGCCGCCACCCTGGGTCTGGCGGCTGCAACACTCTCCTCCGTGCGCGCGCCGGCGCCGGCACATGCCGCGTCGTCGCTTGGTGGCCAGATCACCCGGTCCGAGGTGATCGGCCGCGCCACCGACTGGTACAACCGTCGGTTCGACTCGGACCTGACCTACAACCAGTCGTTGTACACCTGGGACGGCATCCATTCGCGCGAGTATCGCCGGGACTGCTCCGGCTTCGTCAGCATGGCCTGGCACCTCAACGCCAACCCGAACACTCAGGGTCTCGACAGCTCCACCTACACCTTCGCCATCAGCCGGAGTGAGCTCAAGCCGGGGGATCTCCTCGACGATGTGTACGACACCGAATCCGGCTACCCGTACCACGCGATCCTCTTCGGCGGCTGGGAGGACTCGGCGAAGACGAAGTTCTGGTACTACAGCTTCGGCTCGACGCCGTTGGTGAAGAGGACCGGGGCCTCGTTCAGCAGCGCGTCCCTGGAGGGGCATCCCACGTCGTCCTACAAGTCACTGCGCTACAAGAACATCGTCGACGACATCTCCGGCAACGCCTCCATCTACGGCGTGCTGTCGGATGGTCGGTTGACGTATTCGGTCGTGGATGCGGCGGCCGGTACGCGTACGCATGGGGCGGTGGTGTCGTCGGCGTCGTTGGGTTTTGTGCCGAGGGCCATGGCGACGTTGAACTTCAACACGATTCTGGTGACCTCGCCGACCGGTGGCCTGTATCGGGTTGACGTGATCACGAACAACACGTCCTTGACGTTCAACGCTCCCGTGTATCTGGGTGGGGGTTGGACGCACGACCTGCTGGCGTATGACGGCAACGGTCACCTGTTCGGGATCGCCGACGGGGTGCTGCAGCGATACACCGTCACCGCCACCAAGCCTGCATTGAGCAACATCACCAGCCGGGTGGTGATCGACGGCGGGTTCACGTTGAAGACGCTGACCACGACCGGTCCGGACTGGATTCTCGGGACGGTCAGCGACGGGCGCCTGTTGTCGTACCGGATCCAGGGCGCCGGGGACTGGACCAGCGCGGCGCTGAGGACCTCGACCTGGCAGGTATTCGACAGCCTGACGTCTCCCGGAGGCGGGGTCTACTTCGGGCACAAGTCCGACGGCTCCCTCTACCGCTACCTCGATGAAAACCCGTACGACCTCAACGGGTCGGACCTGACCGGGCTCGGCACCGTCGACGACAGCGGTTGGACCCAGGTACTGCTCTCCGCCCAACCCCGAACAGTCTCCTGACCTCCTACCAGATTTCCTATTACACCAAGCACTCCGGCGTACGCGCCTGGGACTCCTCCATCACCATGCCGACCCTCTGAGCTTGCGATCATGCCCGCGGCGCCGACGCGTGCCGCGGGCATGATCGTCATGACACAGTCGCCCTCGATCAGATTCACCACGACGGTCGTCGTATCGATGGGAGCCGTAGCCCGTGAGCGTTGAACCCGCCCCTGCCGAGCCGGACACGACCAGGAACGGTCGCTCGTCGTTCTGGACGTCACTGCCGGGCCTGCTCACGGCCATCTCCGGCCTGCTCACCGCGATCCTCGCCGTCTGCGCCTTCATCTACCAGATCTCCGGATGGGGCGACGACACCACCACCGCCACCAACTCCAACACCTCTACCGACATGCCGACGTCGACGAATCACTCGACTACGGCCACGAAGGCGGCGTCGAGCCCTACCGCCGCGGCCGGAACGGAGGAGCCCCTCTGGCAGAACAAGCTGCTGTTTGGGGGTTCGGGCGTGGACTTCGACACCGTGCCGCCGACTGTCTCACCCGGCGATGGGATGGACTTCTACGACGCTGACGCACACCAGATCGCACCGCTGGGCTCCACCGCCCTGCTGGCGAAATGGACCGGTGTGGGAACGCCGACCGCCGCAGACTGCGCAGACCTGCTCTCCCGGGAAGGCATCAGCAAGACGCAGACGTACTTCCAAGGCGCCAAGTTCTGCGTGCGCTCCAAGGAGACACACATAGTCGTGCTGATCGTGTTCGTGGGCCCGAAGTCCGGCGAGTACCAGATCGACGTCACCGTCTGGGCGCCGCGAGACTAGGCAAGTCAACGGAAGTTTTGCCCGTAACTCACCCGAGTCGGCGTAAATCCGCATAGGAAGACCTCGACAGGGTTTTGCTCGAGTTTCCCGACAGTATGGGGAAGCCCGAGCATGAGCCTGCGTACCGTCTACCGGCGGGTACGCGAGCAGGCCCCCTGGCGCCGACCCCGGCTGATCGCCAAGAGCGACCCCGACGATGACACCATCTGTGCGCGTATCCGCGACGAGGGCGTCCGAATTACGTGATCGCCGACATACAGCATCGGCCCGCCCGAACCTGCCGGTTCCGCCCGACTCGCCGCAGTCGACACCACTTCCGAGATCTGCTGCTCCTGTACCGCGCCGACGGTGGGCTCGACCTGCCCGACATCGGCACCGGGTTCTTCCTACACCCCACCTCCCACGTGGCACGCTTCCACTTTCGGGACGGCCGGATTCGAACCGACGACCCCTTGACCCCCAGTTTTGCAACGATTCTGCCAAGGCGTCACGAGCAATGCCGATAGGTACGGATACCTGGACACATCGGCAGCCGACATCATCCTGGCGTGTCGCCAACTGCCGCTGAATCCGCTGCCTTCAACCTGCCCCGTTGCCAGGGCCGTTACCGCGACCAGCCAAGTGCCTGACGTGCCGGTCAGCGGGCACCTCCGACCAACTTCACCCGCGGTCCCCGGATCAGCTGCCGGCTACGCAGGGTGCGGCGGTTCCGGTCCCGGATGAGGTGACCAACGGCCCCTGTCACGGAGGCCAGCACCCGAGCATCGTTGCGATATGACGCCTCGGAAGCGCACCAGGCCGGATGCGAAGTGCCCGCTCCGACCCGGTGAGCCGTGCACCCTCTGCCAGCTCGACGTCACCGGCCCACAGAACTGCCCCCTGGTGTACCTCGTGATGGGAGACGACGGACTGCGCGAGGGTCTGCACCGCTCTCAACTGGCCGCTGCCGAGGGCACCGGGCAGTAGGGGCTCGACGGGAACTGGCGTCGGGCTGGGCCGACCAAGGCGGCACCCTCGCCGGGCCGGGCGCCGGTCACGAAGCGCTGTCCGCCGCTTCTCCAGGGATCTCCACCACGGGCGCGAACCGCTGGGCGGCGGCAGCCCGCGCGGCGGCGGCGCCTCGGGACTCCGCGCCGAGGTAGGGCAGATCACGCCACTCGATGCGGACCAGTCCCTGGTCGGCGTACCCCCGGATCAGGCTGGGTTCGGTCTCCCAGTCGGCCGCAGAACGGGCACTGGAAGTCGGCGTACTCGACGATCACGACGGGCGCGTCGGGTTTCCCGAGGGCCCCGGACCTGCCGGGCGCCCCTCGTGGTGGCTCAGTGGCGGGACGAGGAGCCGGCCGGTGCCGGAGTGGCCGGTTCGCTCTGCGGTTGCGACTTCCTCCGGCCGCGCAGCACGGTCACCGCCACGGCGATCGCGGCGGCAACACTGATGCCGATCCAGAGCAGCGGGTTGGTGCGTAGCTCCTCGGGCAGTTGCTGGCCGAGGACGAAGACGCCCATGACCACGACGAACCAGCCGAACGACTTGCGCAGGATGTCGGCGGGGATCCGTCCGGCGAGCCGCCCACCGGCGGTACTACCGATGATGGCGGCGGCGGTGACCGCTGCGGCCAGGCCCCAGTTGATGCTGACGCTGGACAGGTAGCCGGCCAGGCCGGCGAAGGACTTCATCGCGATGACCACCAACGAGGTGCCGACGGCGACCGGCATCGGCAGGCCGCCGAGCAGGGCGAGGGCGGGCACCACCAGGAAGCCGCCGCCGGCACCGACCAGGCCGGTGACCAGGCCGACCACCACGCCGTCCAGGATCACCCGGAGCACCGGCAGCTCGTGCGGCACCGGCTTGCCCTCGGCGTTGCGACGGCCGCGGATCATCGCGATCGCGGTGGCCAGCATCATCACCGCGAATCCGGTGAGCAGGAAGCCGGCCGGGATGAACTCGGCCAGCCGGCCGCCGGCGTAGGCACCGGTCATGCCGGCGAAGCCGAAGATCAGTCCGGTACGCCAGCGCACCCGGTTGGCCCGGGCGTGCGGAATGACGCCCACGGCGCTGGTGGCGCCGACGACGAGCAGCGAGGTCGCGATGGCCTCCTTCGCGGGCAGGTCAGCGACGTAGACCAGCAGCGGCACGGCGAGGATCGACCCGCCGCCGCCGAGCAACCCGAGGCTGACGCCGATCAGGACGGCCAGCCCGATGGTCAGTGCCAGGGCCGCGGTCATGCCCGCCCCCCTGTGCTCTCGCGCAGCTGGCCGGCGATGGTGTCCAGGTCGCAGCTGGCGCCCCGGTAGTACGGCAGCTTGCCCACCATCATGCCCATCGCGCAGGTGTTGGTGACGGCGGCGAAGGTGAGACCGACGCCGATGAAGCCAACGACCAGACGGACCTGCCGCTCCAGGTCCCAGCTCTGCTTGCCCCGCTTGATCGGGGCGTTAGCGGCCTGCCAGGCCATGATGCCGACGTTGAGGACCTTCAGGTTTGGCAGACCGGTCTCGGCGAGGGCCTGCTGGGCCGCTCCGGCGCGGGCGCCGGAGCGGCAGATCAGCACCACGTCCTCGTCGAAGTGGTTGCGCAGCTCAGCGCGGTGTTCCTTGCGCAGGTCCAGTCGGAAGTGCTCATGTCTCCTCGTTCGGATGAAACCGCCGGACGGCTGCGGGTGGGACCGGCCGGCGCCGGCCGGCGGTACGTGAGTGGGGTCAGCTGCCGTTGACCATGTCGATGCCGGCGGGGTCGGCTTGGTCGAACTTGTCGTCGATGACGACGACCTCGCGGCCTGCGTTGGCCAGCAACGACGCCGCAGCGGTGGCGCGGTAGCCGGAGCCGCAGTGTACCCAGACGGTGCCGGCGGGTACGTCGGCGAGCCGTCGCGGCAGGTCGGGCAGCGGGATGTGCAGGGCGCCGTCGATGTGGCTGGCGCGCCACTCGTTGGTCATCCGCACGTCGAGGACGACGCCCGCAGCGGGGAGATCGGCGGGGACGTTGCCGGCGCGGGCCGCGGCCAACGCCGGGAAGTCGGCCAGCCGCAGCTCCCGCAGCTGATCCTCCGGGGTCGCCGCCCACTGCTCGGCCTCGCCGGTGGCCTGTGCGGCGGGCCGGTCGATGCCGATCCGGACCAGCTCACGCTGGGCGTCGGCGACCTGCTCCGGCGTCTCCGTTCCCGACCGATGGTCGACTCGGGCGCGTCGGACTGGCTCCCTCGGGGTCGAGCTCGATGAGTACGTCATCCTTGGTGGCTGCAACCCGCCGCTGGCGCACCGTGCCATGGAGGCCGACCGGAACATCGGCCTGCTCCTGCCGTGCAACGTGGTGGTGCGCGCGGACGGGCCGGACGCCACCCTGGTGCAGGCGCTCGATCCGCAGGTGATGGTGCGGTTGAGCGACGGGGCCGAGCTGCGGGCAGTCGCCGACGAGGCGACCCGGCGGTTGCGGGCGGCGCTGGACGCCCTTTCCGGCTGAGAAACGGCAGGGGTGCGGGCGATCGCCCGCACCCCTGCCGTCGTCGCTCAGGGTGTCACCGGCTGGCCGGCTCCCCGGAGATCTTGGCCCGCACCTCGTCCATGTCGAGGTCACGGACCGCCTGGATTACCTGCTCCAGGGCCCGGGCCGGCAGCGCGCCCGGCTGGGAGAAGACCAGCACGCCGTCCCGGAACGCCATCAGCGTCGGGATGGACCGGATCTGGGCAGCTGCGGCAAGGCTCTGCTCCGCCTCGGTGTCCACCTTGCCGAACACGATGTCCTGGTGCTTCTCGCTGGCCTGCTCGAAGACTGGCGCGAAGCTGCGGCAGGGGCCGCACCAGCTTGCCCAGAAGTCGACCAGCACGATTCCGTCCCGGGTGACGGTCTCCTCGAAGTTCGCGCCGGTCAACGCCACGCTCGCCATGTCCAACCTCCATATCTCGGCAGTGCTCCCACACCGGACAACATACCCTGTGGGGTATATGTTCCCCCGGTCGCAGTGCTCACACCCCCGCGTCGGACGGCCGGAATGCCGGGCCGGGCCGCGCCAGCGGCAACCGCAGCCTGGCCGCGGCGCAGTTCCTGGCCCGCGCCGGCATCGACGCCCGGTCGGTCGCCGGCGGCACCGGCGGGTGGGCCCGCAATGGTCGCCCTGTCGTGACGGGAGCGGACGCGTGAAACTCGGCGGAACGCTGAAGAGACTCCTCGGAAAGCCATACGCCTCGGTGCGGCCGGAGGAGGCGGCGGCGCTGATCGCCGATGGAGCAGTGCTGCTGGACGTGCGGGACCCGGCCGAGTGGCGTGCCGGGCATGCGCCACGGGCGCGACACATCCCGCTCGGGCAACTGGCGGACCGGATCGGGGAACTGCCGTCGGACCGACCGGTGGTCACCGTGTGCCGATCCGGAGCGCGTTCCCGACAGGCCGCCGCGCTGCTCGCCCGCCACCACCGCCAGGTCCACAACCTGGCCGGCGGCATGCAGGCCTGGGTGCAAGCCGGAATGGCGCTACAGGCCAAGGGCGGCCGGCCAGGCCGGCTGTCCTGAGCCGGCCCCGACCAGGCAGCCCCGGCACTGAAGGTCTCGGGAGGACGGGACCTTCAGCCCGGAATATACCCCCTGCGGTGTGCGCTGTCGCGAGGGCATCGCTGATCATCACTATGAAGGAGTTCGGCGAGCAATGCATGAAACCTGTGGATAACCCTTTGATCGGGCGTCGCTGCCTCTCCTCCTGCACTCACGACGCCGCCACCGCACGGCCGCCCGTCTCGGACGCGGCGAACCGAGCCAGCCCTGGAGATGAGCCGCGACGGTCGCTCGACGCGCGACTGCCGGCCTCCGGCGGCTCCCAGCGAAGCAGGGGCCAGCGTCGATACGCACAGAAAGACAGCAGATCATAAACCGCCCCTCCCCCGTCGCCGTCGTGTGAGTAGGTCGCCGGAAATCGCCGGCCACCACGGGAAAGGAGACCGGGATGCCCACGGAGGAGATCACGCATCTTCGCGCCGAGGCCCTGTTCGCTTCCCTCACGCAGCCCTCAGAACGGCCTACCCCGGCAAGCATCCGGCAAGCAGTCGACACAACGCTGGCGCAGGTAGGCCCACGAGGATGTCTCGAGCGGGCCGCGTGGGCCTACGGGGCGGATCCGACGACAGCGGTAGCGCGGATGCAGTGGGCGGTCGCGGCCGTTCGTCTGGCGTACGAGTCTCCGCCAGAGGCAGCTGCGGTGCCTGCGCTCTGCAGGGATCCCTACCTGTAGGGCTCACACGGCAACGGCACGCGCCACCTGCCCGGCGACGGGTGTCACTGACTGCGTTGGAGAACCGCCGCGGCCTCCTGTACGTCGTGAATGCTTGACGGCAGGCTACGGAGGTGGAGACGGATGGGACGCGAGGGCCGCGCATGCCGTGCCCGACGAAGAGACGTCCTCGGCCCTTCGGGCGCACGTTCGAGGCGCGCGGCCGAGCAGGAGACGCGGTGGCTATGACACATACTGGTCGCGCTGCGTTACACCCAGCGGCAGCAGCTACACCAGCAGCCGCGCGTCCGAACGGGTGGGTCGAATGTACGTGACCCAGGCGCTCCATCGGCTCGTCCAGCAGGATCCGGACCGACCCATGACGATCTGTGGTGGGCGGGTGCGTTCGGTAGGCGAGTCTGCCGAACGGGTGGCCAGGCTGGCCGCGGGGCTACGCGGGCTCGGTGTCCGCCGGGGTGACCGGGTCGCGGTGCTCGGGCCGAACTCCGACCAGTACCACGTCCGCGTGGTCGGCCCTGGCGGCACCGCGCTTCCCACCGGGGCGGTCGGCGAGGTGATCGTGCGGGGTGGGCACGTGATGTCCGGCTACTGGGGGCGACCGGAGGAGACGGCGGCCGCGGTTCGCGACGGGTGGATGCACACCGGTGATGCCGGGTATCTGGATGGCCGTGGTTACCTCTTCATCGTCGACCGCATCAAGGACATGATCATCTCAGGCGGCGAGAACGTGTTCCCGGCCGAAGTCGAAGCCGTACTGGCACAGCACCCCCGGGTTGCCATGTGTGCCGTCATCGGACTCCCGGACGACCGGTGGGGAGAACGCGTGCACGCCGTCGTCGTGCCGAGCGACACAGGCAGGACAGACGCCGACGAGCTACGCGGGCACTGCCTGGAGCGCCTCGCCCGGTACAAGATTCCCCGCGACATCGAGTTCGTTACGGAGCTGCCGGTTTCCGCCGCCGGCAAGGTGCTCAAGCGACCGCTGCGCCAGCAACGCGTGCGGTAATCCACGGAGGTTTGGCTGTGTCCCACCTGAGCCCGACGACGGCCCGATCACCCCACGCGATGGCCGTCATGACCGACCCGCAGGACCAACTACACCGCATGCTGCTTCGGCTGGCGGGACGCCTCCCGGATGAGGTTGTCGCGGACTGCCGGAGCTGGCTCGCCGACGGTTTGTGCGCCGAGGTGGCACAGGCCGTGAGCTACGCCGCCATCGTTCACGACCTCATCCTTCGCGAGCCCGACGCCGCGCTGCTCACGCAGGTGCTCGTTGACGCGGGCGAGGACGTCGACGCCCTCGCGCTCGCCACCGCGCGCGAGCCGCGCGCGCCGGCATACGGCGCGGCGCCGGTGGGGCCGGATGTCCTTGCTCAGCACGGCGGCACGATCCCCTTCACGCTGGACCTGACCCGGCCAGCGGACGGTCCTGCTCGCGACTATGCGGAGACGGACCCGCTGGACCGGACGGCCGTCGCGGCCGTCGCCGCTGCGCCCGGCCGTCCGCAGGCGTTGTGGCGCTGCTGGCGGTACCCGCCGCCCGGCTCCACTCCGGCAGAGCCACGACGGCTTTACCTCATCCTCGCCGACACTGCGCTCGTCCAGGTGACCGAGCACGTCCGGCGGGCGCTCGCCGACGGTGGGGAGTCCAGTCCGCAGGTCGAGGTCTTCGACGATCCGGACGGCGGCTTGCCGGCGTATCACCGCAACTCGCTCGAGTGCGCGGCTCTCCTGTGGACCGCGTCGGCGGCGTCACCGCCGCGCATGGCACCGCTGCCCGACGACATCGTTGGCGCTCACCGTGCGGCGTCCGCAGGCGATGGCGCCCGGCTGGACGAGCCCGAACGCTCCGCGGTCCTGGCGTACCTCGACGCCGGCGTCCCACTACTCATTGCCCATCACACCACCGACGACGTTCTGGACCCGCGGCAGGCGCAGGTTCCGGTCGCCTATCGAACCGACGGGGAATGGATCTGGGGTGACGCGGCGGCCTACTACTTGAAGCGGTACGGGCTAATACCGCATGGCGAGCTGCTCGACACCATTCGCCGGCGAGAGTACGAGCTGCCGGCGGTGGATTTCGTGGCGGTGCATCGGGCGCTGTCGGCGCTGTATCGGCGCGACGTCGACTGACGCTGCGAGCGGATAGGATCCCCGCCAGCCACCGCAGGGGGTCGCCGCGCGGGTTCTCGGCTACGGCCACAGCGGGCTCAGGCGCAGCGTGTTCTGGCGGTCACCGTGGCCGGCTCTGGGCTCGCCTGCGGCGCCACTGCCGGCCTGTCGCGATGGCCGCCAACGCCAACGCTGTGGCCACCGCCGTCGCGGCACTGAGGGTCAGGCCGAGCGCCACCGATCGCGGGCGAGGCGGCGGTTGGGGCACCACAACCGGCTGCGCCGGCAGTTCGCGGAACGGCGTCGCGCCGACCCGGGTGGCGGCGAGCGCGTCGAACGCGTCGACCATTCCCGCGCCGACCCACGGGCGCATGCTCTTGTCGCTCGCCGGTTCAGCAGTTCGGCCCAGCCGCTCGCGCACCTGATCCGGGTCGAGGTCGGGTTGGTAGGACCGCATCAGCGCGGCCACGCCGGCGACGTAGGCGGCGGCTACCCCGCTGCCGCCGACGCGGTAGTGACCCCGACCAGAGGGTCCGATACTGGCCGCGCCGCCACCCGGCCCGGCAAGGTCGACGCCCGAGTTCTCCGCCGGTCGGCCGACGACCCGGCCCTGCGGGTCCACTGCGCCCACCGCGATGACCTGCGGATATGCGGCGGGGTACCAGACCACAGGGGCGTCGGCACGGTCGGCGGCGGTGGCCACCGCCGCGACGATGACGGTGCCGTGGGTGACGGCGGCGCTGACCGCGCGCCGAAGGTCCGGGGTGGCGCCGGGTGTGCCGGTGCCGAGGAGGATGACGTCGGCACCGCCCGTGACCGCGGCGTTGATCCCCCGGGCGATGCTGCCGGATGGCATCTCGCCCCGGCCGTCGACGATGCGGATCGGAAGGATAGTGGCGGCGGGCGCCACCCCGACGAACGACGTGCCGTCGACCGGCCTGGCCGCGACGAGTCCGGCGAGGGCGGTCCCCCGCCCCAAGCAGTCCCGGTTGGCGTTGCCGCCGCCGACCACGTCGATCCCGGGCAGGACCGCGCCGCGCAGAGCAGGCGCGATGGCACTCACGCCGGTGTCGAGGACGGCCACCACCACGCCCTGACCACGGGTCAGTGGCATGACCTGTCGCGACGCCACCCGGTCCTGCGCCCACGACCGCTGCGTGAGCACTCTGGCCGATTCCTCGACGCACCGGTCCCGCGGCACCGGCAACTCGGGCAGTTCGGCAACGCCGTCGGCTCGGGCCGGCGACACGCCCAACAGCCCGCACGTAAGTACACCGAGCAGGATCGCGGCCGTGAGCGCGATACCTCCATTGCGGGTCACGGCGAATCACCGCCGGCGGTGATGCCCTGCGTCGATGGCTCCGGCCCTACTCCTTGCGGTGGCTCGCTCCCGGCCGCGACCCTACCGCGTCGACGGTGGCGAAGCCGGGTCACGGTCAGCGAGCCCACGGCGGCGAGCCCAAGCCCGCCGAGTACGGCAGTCCAGATCAGCGGCCCGACGTCATCCGGCCTGGACGGCCCCGCCGACGGCATCAACTGGATCTCGACGACCTCGCCGACGGCCGAGGCCGGGTCCACCATCCCCCAGCCAGTGCCCGGATCAGGCAGGACGGTGCTCTGCGAGTCCGCAGACGCGGTGAGGCGCCGCGCAACCTCAGCCGGGCCGAGCCTGGGGTGCGCGGAACGGACCAGCGCTGCGGCCCCGGCGACGAACGCGACGGCGTATTTGCTGCCGCTGAATGAACGCGGCCCTGAGCCGGTCAGATCTGGTCCCGAGACGTCGACGCCGGGAGCGACGAGATCGACGCCGTTGGGAACGTACGGCGCAACAGGTCGATTGTCCCGCCCGACGGCCCCGACCCGCAGGATGCCGGGGCGGGCGGTGGCGGACGGCCCCTCGGTTCCGGCAGCCGGGCCGTGGCCGGTAGCCGTGCGGGCGGGCAGCACGACGAGCACGCCGTGGGCCACTGCGGCATTGAGCGCCTCGATCACCACAGGAACCGACACATCCACGGCGGCACCGATGGCGATGACCTTCACCCCGGCCGCAACCGCGAGGACGATGCCGCTCACCACGTCATCCGCAGCCGTCGGCTCCGCCTCATGCACCACCCGTACGGGCAGGATCCCCGCCTGCGGGGCGACGCCGCCGGCCGGCCGGCCAACAATCGACTCGCCGGCGACGAGGACGGCCATGGCAGTCCCGGACCCCGTGCAGTCGCGGCTACCGAGAGTGTTGCCTTGCGGTACGTCCGCGCCGCGGAGGACCCGGCCGGACAGTTCGGGCCGACCCGGATCGACACCGGAGTCGACCACTGCGACCAGCACGCCCGTACCCCGCGTCGTGCGCCACGCCTTCTCGGGGGCCAGTCGGATGTGGCCCCACTCGTCGACGGACTTGGCCTGGACGCCGGCCCGGGTGGCTGCGCACCGTCCCGGGTTGTCGCCGCCCATCGCGACGTCGGTGACCCTACCCGCCCCGGATGAGGCGGGCGCACCGGTGACCGTGCTTGGCGGCACGGCCGGAGCTGGGCTGCGCGAGGCGGCTGCGACCGGCGGACCGGACGGCAGGACCGTCCCGTACCGCACCCGGTCGCCGGAGGCGTCCCAGGGCAGCACCAGCGTCCAACCGACGTGCAGGGTATCGACGTCCCTCAGGACGCCACCGTCGCTCTGCACCCGCCCCGCGTTCAACCGGAACAGCTCGTCGACCCGTCCCGGACTCGACAGCAGGTTCGTCGCGATCTCTGACAGGGTCTCCGCCCGCCCAGCGGCGGCTTCCCGGACCACGGTGTATTTGACGTAGTCGCCAGGCGGCTCGGCGCTGGCCGGCGTACCAACCGTCAGGGTCATCAGCACAACGGCGGCCAGGGCCAGCGCCGTCAGGAGTCTCCGCGGCGATGAGTAACTCGTCATGGCGTACCTGCCGATGCGGCCGCTGGCGCTGCCTCCGGCCCGACCGGCCGTACCGCCACCGACCAACGCGACGGCAGAACGTCACCGACGACAACCAGCGCGGTTCGGCTGCCTGACCGGATGGCCGTGCGGGCGGTGGCCAGTGCCCGAGCTGGCAGCGCACCGCTGATGACGATCTCGGTCCGACCGTCACCTTCCCCCAGTTCCGGCATCTCGTCGACGACGACGCAGCCGTCGGGCAGGTCACTGCCCAGCACGTCGCCGACGACATGAACGGGATGCCGGTAGGCCAGCAGTTGGCGGGTCAGGCCCGCCACGTAGGGCCGGAGGTCCTCGGCCTTGCCCGTCACGGTGAACACGTCCGGGCACATCGCCAGATCGATGAGCAGGAAAGCATCGTCGTGAACGCCGAGTACGACGGGCAGGGTGGAGACAGGTGGAGTGTCGAAGATGCCGAGCCAGCGGTAGGCCGGTCCACCGTCCCGGGCGACCGCGCTCAGCCGTACCTCGATCTGCCCGTGTCCAGGGAGGAGTTTGACCGTCAACGGGGGCGTCGGTGCGGGTTGCGGTTCACTGGTCGACCGGGGGGCTGCGGCGGTGCTGGTCGGTCTCCGCCAAGCAGGCCGACGTGCGCGCAGCTGCCGCGTCGCCGCTGCCACCAGGTCCACTGTTCTCCGCGCGACGCGGTGGATCGCGCGCCCACAGGCCGCTGTTCTGCGTGCGACGCCGTTGATCGTGCGTCGGCATACCGCTCGTACGCGGGGACCGAGCAGCAGCATCGTGGTGAGCATGGCGAGCGTCGCCAGCGCACCCCACAGCAGCCAACCGGCCGACCGACCGACCGCCACCGGCGGTGGTGGCGACGCGGCGGCGGGTTCCCTGTCTCGGACACCGGCACCGGCCGCGTCGGGTGGCAGAAGCAACACCCAGCCTGGGCGCACCACCATGGGGTCGGTCAGCCTGCCGCCGTCGGCCTGGGTCCGCGTCTCGTTCAACGCCACGATTTCGCGGTACCGCCGGCCGTCGCCGAGGGTGTCCAGGGCGATCTGATACAGGCTGTCGGCGGGCCGCACCATATAGAACCTGCCGCCAGCGCCGTGCGGCGTCGGCGTCGGAGTCGGAGTCGGAGTCGGAGCGCCCCAGGCCGCGCCGACGGGCACCATGAATGCCACGGCGATCCCGACCAGGAGGGCAGCGATCGTGGCGGGGCACGATCGGCGCCGTGCATCGGTCATTGCCGTCTCCTTCAGCTGCGCCCTGTTCCACAAGACACAACGTCCAAGACGACGGGCGGTTCACCGATCGTTGTGGTCGGACGGCATGGGCAGCCGGTCGGGTAGCAACGCCCAGCACAGCCTGCCTTCGGGGTCCATCACCAGCTGCAATTGGCCGAGTAGCAGGGGATCGTCGGGGGCCGGGTTCAGCGCCATCGCGACCGGGGTGCTTCCGAGCGCGTTGATCAGGTACAGCCTGCCGTCCTCCGCCCGCTCGATCAGCAGGGTGTGGAATGGCGGGTTCGCACCGGATGCCGCGTGGCGCAGCTGAACCACGGTCACGGATCCGTTCGGCAGCGTGTGCAGAGCGGACACCTCAGCCGGGTGGAACCGGCCGCCGAGGCTCTCCTCGATCCACGCGGATGCCTCGTCGCTCCGCTCCGAACCCGGTCGCACTCCGCGTAGGGCGGCCAGCACCCGCGCGACACGGGTGGCTCCGACGATTTCCTCGTTCTGTTGGTCTTGGAGCCGCTGCTCGACGTCCTCGGGCGTCGGTTCGACAGCACGCAGGGCGTCGTCGAGAGCGGGGGACGCGGCGTATCGCACCATCCCGAAGGGCAACGTCCGGGGCTCGCCACGGGCGAACGCTGCGGCTTGGCCCGCGAACCGGTTGTCCGCCTCCAACTGCTCAGGGACGGGTGATTCCTCAGGCGGACGGCCCGGGAGGTCGGACACCTCGTCCACGGGCGCCCGATCCTGCTCTGGCAACGGGCCAGGAGGTTCTACCCCGCCAGCGGTCGCCGGTACGGGCTTCGGTTCCGCCACAACGAACGAGTTCGCCGCTATCGCCCTGACGTACGCCCGGAAATCCGGCACGGTCATGGCGGTCACGTCGCCGGTATTCGGGTCATAGACCTGGAACCGGTTGTCGGGTCCCACGACTGCCGCGAGCGTGTGGGACCGGTTGCCGAGCCAGATCCGGGTCCCCGGGGGCCATGTCTCGTTGGTGATCGCGGCGAGCAGCCTGACCGTTCCGAGGCTCTGCCCGGACAGCGTTTCCCTGGCCTGGTCGACCTGTGCGTCAAGTCCGCCCCGCTCAGCCCATACGAGGTGGCTGAGGACAGCCGCATCCCGGTCGGGTTCGCTCAGGTCGCCGAAGCGTAGTCCGCTGGGCGGAGCGCCGTTGACCAGCCAGTGCGTGGCCAGGTAGGCGCAGAACTGGCCGGCCGGGTACCACTCCGCCCCCGGGGTCGTGTTGCTGACCCGGAACCGGCCGTCGTGGTCGGAGTACAGGTTCGGATTGGGGCCCAGGCCGGTGTCGTAGCTGATCTCCCGGACGGTCCCCTCGTCCTCGGGCGGCACCGTTGACGTGGGGGGCTGCTGATTCGAGGGGTGTGAGGGGGTCGTGTTGGTTTCGGTCGATTCCGTGGGGGGTTCCTGCGTCACGGTTACCGGCTCTTGCGACGGTGGCAGCGGCGGCTCTTCGACAGCGGGCGGCGTCGCGGCCGATTCCGCGGCCGGTTTCAGGGTGGTCATTGGGATTGCTGTCGGGTCGTCGATCATGTCCGCGTCGTCCGGCGCGAGTTGCGGAGATGGAACGGTGGGCTGCGGGGTCTGTGGTGGTGTGGTGCTTGTCTCGGTGACCGGCTGCTGTTGGAGGGGCGCGTTCGGTGGAGGGGGCGGCGCTTGGTCTTCGGGCACGGTGAGGCTTCGAGAGCCGCCGGTGTCCGTTGTGTCGTCGGTGCCGAGTTGGGCTGGGCGCCCATCGGGGCCGAGTCGGGCTGTGCGCCCTTCGGGGTCGATCCGGTATCTGGTGGTCACGCCGTTGACGTCGGTGTGGTGGACGTCCACATACGTTTCGAGTTCGTGGGCGACCTGGCGGCCCACCGCTACCGGGCCCAGGCCGACCGGGGGAAGGGTCCGCCGCCCGAGGGAGTCGTTCCAGGAGTCTCCCCGCAGCGCGGTGATCTGGTTGGTGATCTGGGTCGTGAAATTCTTGGCGTCCGTCAACTGGGCCGCCGTGTCGGCGCTCGGCCGACCGTTGGCCAGCCTCCGCAGGCCAGCCACCCGGGCCAGTCTGTCCTGGACTTCGTCGAGCTGGCTGCGGGCGCTGTTACCGAGGCTGGCCAATTCCTCCTGCGCCCAGGTGAGGGTGGCTTCGTAGGTGTGGACGATCGCTTGCCCGTCTCGGCTGGTCAGTACCAGGCCGGAGTGTGTGCGGCCGGACGAGGGCCTGGGTCCGCCACCGATGTCGGCGCGGAGGCGCTGGGCCACCTCGCCCGCCGCCTGGAACTGGTTGTATCCGTCTCTCCCGACCTCGGCGAGCAGTTTGACCAGGTTGCGCCGCGGGGCGCCCTGGCCTGGTCGCGGCCAGGTGGTCGGGTCGGTGCCGGTTTGCTCCAGCGGAGGCAGGTGGTCCATGCGCTGCTGCACCTCGTGCAGTTCGCCGGCGGTCAGCAGCGCGTATACGTCTCCGCTGAACGGATCGCTCCACTTCCAGCCGCTCTTGGTGTCGGGAAGCACGATGTTGACGGTGTGGCGTTGGGCTACCAACCGGAACTTTCCACGCAGCCGCACCAGGTAGGTCGGGCCCTGCTGCTTGACATGCTGTTCGCGGCGGTAGTTCTCGGTGTGTGAGGTGCCCTGGTTGTGGGTGTGGTCGGCGCCGGTCCCCGCCGAGCCGCCCACCGTGTCGCCGTTCGCCGGGTCGCCGCTGCCGCCCGCCCCGATGGACCACCCGGCCCTCGGCGAGTCGGAGGAGTAGCTGAATGTCGTCCCGTCCTGGGTCTTGCGGTAGGCGCCCGGGCCGGTACCGCTGATCGGTGCGATGATCTCCGGGTTGTAGAGGTCGCCGACGAGCGACATGCGCACCCGGTCACTGCCGTGGCCAGGCAGGAAAATCTTGTCGCTGAGCAGGTACTCGTTTCCGCCGATCGCCTCGTGCAGGTGACCCTGCAGGTGCGTGCGGGACAGCTCGATCGGCAGCGAGAGGCTGGACAGGAATCCGGGATCGTTGGCCTTCTTCCCGGCCAGGTCGGCGAGGAGCTCGCGCGCCATGGCCGGCGCGTCGTCGACCAGCACCGCGGTCACGTACCCGTCGCCCGGCCAGGCCACCAGTGCGCGGTAGTCCGGCGGCTGCGGGCCCACCATCGGCTTGGCGTCACCGGTGCTCTTCGGGATCTTCAGCACCGTGGTGCCGGCGAAGTCCTCCACCACCGGCTGCGCATGGCCGGTCCAGTCCCGGTAGATGCCGGTGAAAAGGTTGTTCAGCGACCGCCCCGCCATGTCGACCCGGCGGACCTCGAGTTGCAGGTTGTGGCGGACGTCGGCGCGGTAGTGCCCGGTCCAGTCGTAGATGGTCTGTTCGGTGGTCTCTGTGTGGGCACGGGTCACATTCTTGTGGCTGCCCGCCCCCACCTTCAATCCGGGCGTGGTGGACAGGCTGCCCTTGGGGTCGCCCGGGTCTTGGTGACCGACCGGGCCTCCGCCGGTGAGTGAGCCACCCGCGGAGTAGGTGAAGTCCCTCGCCTCGGTCTTGGCCCGGATGTCGTATCCGTGTGTGTAGTTCTCCAGACCGGTCTCGGGTACGAGGTCGTTCACCTCCGGCATGCTGGTTATCTGGTACTTCATGTTGACCTCGACGACGTCGTGCAGTAACCCGCCGATCCGGTTGGTGAACACGAGCGTGAAGCCATCCTTGTGCAGCATGTCCTCGACGAGCGGCTGCTCCCGCTTGCCGGACAGCAACCCCTGCAGGCCGTCAACGCCGCCCTGAAGCCGGCCGATGATTCTGCCGTTGTCGGACAGCCACACCTCCGGCTGTTTGCCCAGCAGGCCCGGCGCGGCCCGCTCCACCATGTCACGCACCAGAGTGAACGGAGTCGGATTCTCCGGGATGCCCCGGGCCGGGTCAGCGTCGAAGTTCAGTTCATGGATACCGCTGTGTCCCAACGCCTTCGGACCGGTGCGGGTCAGGTAGGGCGGTATCCACCGGTCAGCGAACGGGTTGATGCCGTCGCCGAGCTGGCGTTCGGGAAAAGCGGTATTGAACCGCGTTGCGGCATCGCCGGTGATATACAACTCACCGTTGTTGTGCTTGGTCTGCACGATGCGAGCCCATTCGGCCAACGGCAACCGATCTGCCCCGTTCCACCCTCCGAGTTCAGGGCGGAAGGACAGGTCGCTCATCCGGCGAGCCAGGATGCCCGCGACGGTGTTACCGCTCAGTTGCAGCTCACCGTCGTACCAGCGCATCAGGGCGTCGTGAACCAGTTCATCAGGGACGGGTACCTTGTTCTTGGCGTACTCGGTCAGGGCGTCGTGCTCGGAAAGCAGATAAAGCATCTCCTTGTCGCCGAGCGTGTCCTGGTCCGGTGTACGGATCGACGACCAGGCCAGTTTGCCGTGCTTCTCGTGCACCGCGTCCACCTTGAAGTCCACCTTGGTGGCGAACGCGTAGACACGGTGGAAGTCGAGTTCCAGGAACTCTTTCGCACCGGTCCGGGCGGTCGACTCGGACGTGGCCCGCCCCCACGACAGGTTGCCGTTGGCCGACCCGGTCAGGTCGAGATTGCCGTGCTCGGGGAACGAACCGCCCGCGCTCACCGACAGCGGGGTGACACTCAACCCATGCGATTTGCTCTCCGTCTGCGTCGCCTGCGACAGCCACAGCTTGATCTTGCCGATCACGAACTTGTCGGCGGTGAAGCCAGCGAAGCGGCTGGGCTGCATATCGGCGCTCAGCGCCACCGACGCCGTGCCGTCACGCCAGAAACCGGAATCGAAGAAATGGCTGGTGTTGTACTCGTGATAGATGATCTCTTTGAGATGTGACCGGACGAGGACGTTGCCGCCGAACTTGCTCATCGCGTCATCGTTGATCTTTCCCGGTCCCGCCAGGTCCGGCAGGAGCGTGCGGATCGCTTCGGTCATGCCCGAGCTGTCCACGTAGAGAATGACCGCCTGGTCGATGACCTCTCTGGACGTCGGCTGGGAGAACGTCGACTGACCCGCCTTCGCCGGGTTGTTGAACGAAGGCAGGAGGTGGACGGTAGCCAACGCGTCCTTGACCGCAATGGGCCGGGGGACACCGAGTTTGCTGTCGCTGTACTCGATGGTGACCAGGTAGTCGCTGGGCAGCCGGAAGACATCCACGGCACCGGGATACTCCAACAACTCCGGACGGTTCACCATGAGAAACAAACCCTCGCTGGCGCTGACACCGCGGGAATACTCCGCGCCGGCGGTGTAGCCGCGGAACCATTTGTACTTCGGCTCGTCGCCGCCGTACCCGAGCGTGGCCCTGACACCGACGGCGGCTCTCTTCCCACCTCCGACACCAGGCGCAGCCGAGTCCATCCCCATCGCCAGGTTCACCGTGTGGTACTCGTCGCTGCGGCGCACGAAATACTGCGAATGCCGCTTGCCCTCGTGGTCCTCGTACCCCTCGAGATGCTGCTCGGCTTTGACCGTGACCCGGGCGTACGTCTTGAAGCCGCCCTTGTGACGCAGAGTCAGGGTGAAGGTCAGGCCGTCCTGGTGCATCGGGTCGTAGTGGGAATCGAAGCCGGCCTCCGAAACCATCTTGTCCAGCAGGTTCGCGTTGTCGATCCGACTGTCCCGCTTGCCCTCACTCGACGCGAACGGACGATTCCTGTCCGGCGGCAGGAACCCGCTACGCCGCAGCTCCCCCTCAAGCCCCTCCTTAATCTCATCGATCGCGGCCCGGTCCACCTTGGTCAGACCATGGCCCACACCCTTGCCTTCCAGCACGTGCAACGGCAGCGGCGCCGCCTTCGGGTCCTCCGGCTTCGGCCCCGTGTTCCGGATGGCTCCTGGCGCACTCGGGTCAGACGGATCGGTCAACGCCTCCTCCGCCACCGGGAAGCCGTGCTTGAAGGCGTCCGGTTCCGGGATGCGCAACAACCCGCTGCCGCTCACCTCCGGCACAGGCCTCGGATCGGCCTTCGCGTTCTTGGCGACACTGACCGTCGCATGGTGCGTCAGCTTCACCTGGTAGCCGCTGGTGTACCCGGTGTACCGACTGACCAGCACCCACAGGCCGGTCCGCCCGGAACCGAAGTTGGTCGAATTGGACCAACTCATCGACCCGTAGCCCGTGGCGGTCACCTTCATCAGATCCGTCGGCACCACGTCAGCGCCACCACTGACAGTGACCGCCGTCGACTGAGAGATCGACTGGCTACCGCTGACCCCCTCGATCGCGGTGCGCACCTCCTCAAGGTGAGCCTTGTTGGTCGTGTCGCCAACCTGCTCACCCGAATCGTCACGGGTCGTGCGGATAGTGATCTCCGCGAGTTCGTGTCCGCTCTCGGCAATGGTGAAGTGATAGCCCTCCCCCTGATTCACCGCCTTCTTCAGGTTCGTGTCAAGATTCGACAGCTTCTGCCACAACTGGGTGCGTTGCGAGCTGCCCATCGGCAGCGAGAGTCCGGCCTCCTTCAACTCCGCGACAATATTGTCGAACAACCTCGGCAGGTCCGTAATCCCCGAGGCATACAGAATGTCCGGCAGCAATCTCTGGTTGTCATCATGGTGGGCCAGTGTGTCGATGTGCTCCAGGTACCGATTCCAGTCGGCGTAGTACTGGCCCAGCTCGTCGAAGTACTCCCGCTGCCGGTCATCCCACGCCCGCAGATCAGCCGCGTACTGCCCGGTCGCCTCCGGCGTCTGCTGCGCAGGCAGCTGCGGCTTCGGATCCGTGGGCCTCTGCGGCAGGTCCGGCGTCTCGACCATGTAATACTCACCAAGCTTGACACGGTAGTCCCGCTGCTGATCGTTCCACACCCGCAAATCAGCCTCGTACTGCTGCACCGCCTCCAATGTCCGCTCCACAGGCGGCCGCGGCTTCGGGTCCGTGGGCCTCTCCGGCAACTCCGATCCCGACGGCTTCTGCAAGCTCACCGTCTGGGCCGGCGCATCCCGCAGATAGTGATCGTTCACCCACAACAACAACTTCTCTTCCAACGGCCCATCGACAGCATGGTAGGGCACATTCTCCCAACGAATGTCGACATCCGTACGCAACTGCACCCGCCAGTTCGGCACATACGCCAACAACGTCGAGACATCACGGGTGTCCTCCACCATGCCAGTCTCGGCATCCTCCGAGACAGTCAGAGACTTCGACACCTTGTTCATCGTGGCATTAAGCGCCACGCTGCCCTTGGCCACCTGCGCGGGGCCGGGTCCGACACCAATACCGACGCTGACCGACGCATTGACGTTGGTGACACCCATCGTGCCGGAGTGGGTGGTGTTGTGAGTACCGGTCAGGAACCGGCCATTGATCGTCTCATTGCTGTGGAAACCACCATCGGGCTTACCACCATCAGGCTGGCCGTCGCCATCTTCAGGGAAGGCACCACTCTGCTCCGAGGGGCGGTCGAAAGAGCCGGAGGGGTTGACCACCTTCCACGGATGCGTCGGGTCGATCGTGATCAGCGCCTCGGCCTTCCCCAGGTCGATCAGCGCCCCACCCACCAACTGCGGATAGTTGTCCAGCAACTCCTTCGACAGCGTACGCAGCCGCTCCCGCGGAATCGTGACACCCGCGGCCTCGCCCAGATCCCTGACCTTCGCAAGGACCTGCCCCATGTGCGGAAGGCCAGCCTTCGGCACGCCCACACCGCGCACCGCGGGATGCGGGTTGACCGGCTCGGACAAGGCCACCATGACCTGGTCGCCACCATGAACAAGAACCGACGCGAGACGTGCCGGGTCCGACACCGGCTCCGGCTGTGGTGCGGGCTGATGCTGCTGCGAGACCGGCTGCGTGGCCCCCGTGGGCAGCACCGGCTGCGGTGGCGGGGTCTGCGTCGGCGCGGTGGCATGTCGGGTCGCCTCGCTGGTGCCCATCCGCATCCGGACCGCTACCGGCGATGCCATCATGTACGTGCTGCGGCCGCTGGTTCCGAGGGGCTGGTGCTCCCCGTCGAGTCGCTGGATCTCCAGCCGTACCCGGGTGTCGTAGATGCCGTACCGGCCGGAGTCGTCGCGCATCAACGTCTCGCCGGACCGTGACAGGTTTTTGAGGACCGAGTTCGCGAGGTTGCCCGGGCCGTGGGGGGTCGTGCGGGCCTGCGGCCGTACCGGGGGCTGTTGGCTGGTGTGGGCGAGTCGGCCATCCTCCGGTATCGCACGGATCCGGACGCCGGGTGGGTTGGCTCCCGGCACGTCCGTCCAGCCCTGCAGCATCTCCGGCATGTGCTCGGTCAGCTTGTGCGCGAGGAAGTCGTGCAACTGCTGGTATGCCTCGCTCTTCGAGGTGAGGTCCGGGAAGACCGACCTGGCGAGTTCGGCCGCCCCGTGCAGCGGGGCGCTGACGCCCTCGACCTCCATGTCTCCGATCGGCTGTGTCCCGGTGAAGACGATGTCCTGCGGCAAGCCCTGCGGGTCCAGCGGAGTCGTGTAATCCCTGGACAGATGCCAGTTCAGTCCATTGTGCACGGTGAAACTGGCGCCATGGGTTGCCGCGGCCGGATTGTGGACATCGGTGACGTCGGTGACCAAGAAATGGACGTTGTCGATGTGCCGTACCTTCTCGTCCGTCTGCCGATTGAAGGTCAGCGCCCGCTTGGCGACGGTGCTGGCGACCGTCTTGAGCTCCGGCTTGAAGGTCGGTTCGCCCGAGTAGCGGCTCCAGTCGCCGTGGTTGGTGGCACGCACGATGATCTCGCGCTCCTTGCCATCCCGGGTGAACTGCAGCCGGTACCCTTCGCCGAAGAACTGCTCCGGATACTCCCGCAACTCCGTGGCGATCGTGTCCGTGACCGGCCGGGGAAGGTTGTCTTGCTCGCCGATGTGCTGGGCGATCTCATCCGACAGCTTGAACGAGGGCCGGTCGCGCCCCGGCGCGGACGGCATCGCAGCGGGAAGAACGTGGTTGTCACCGAACTGAATCACACCGGTTGGCGTGCTCGGTGGCGGTGTGCCGTCCTCCAGCCACGGGCGGCGGTCCCGGGTGGCAAGCACCGACTGGCGCACGGGCGTAGGCATGCCTGCCTGCTGCTCCGCGGGCGTCGGGATCGCCCGGTTGAGCTGCTCCAGTTGGCGCAGATACTCCCACTTCTGCGCCACGGTCGGGTGAGGATTGCCCGGCAGCGTGGTGGTGCTGTCGACCCACAGCAGCGCCTCCGCCGGTGACAGCGGACCGGACTGCTCCCGGACAAGGTCGCGCAACGGCCCGATGAACTGTTGCTCTTCCATGCGGGCGACCCGCTCGTTGACCTTATTCAGGCTCGGCATGAGAGGTTCGGGGAGGTCGTCGACGGTGTGCGGGGACGGCTGGGGCGCCCGGCCGCCGTCACGACGCGCGTCGATCAGACGCTCCACCAGATCCAGATACCGCTGGCGCACCCCTCCCTGCGACACTCCTTCCGGCCCAGCCTCGTCCAACACCTCCCGCGGTACCGCTTCGTCGAACTGTCCCATCAACGAACCCGGAACGTGCAACAACCCCTCGGGATCGTCGGGATGACGGTTCTCCTCCCGCAAACCCAACTGATGCCCAAACTCGTGCGCAGACTCCTGACCGCTCATGCCAGGACGCCACTTGCTCTGCGTAATCTCCGAATGCAGATGCGACAACTCAACCCGCAGATGCGCCGGCCCATCGGTCACCGGCTCCACCATGACCTTCAACGTGCCGTACTTACGGAACTGGTACCCCGGCTGGTTGAAGTACTCCTCCACCCCACCACGCAACGCATCCCAGGCCTCGGCGACCTCCGCCTCCGTGACAGTCTCATCCGGCACAATCCGCACCCGCACCGCCAACTCGGTGACCGGCCTGCCATCCTCCGCGCCGAACCGGACATCGAACGCCGCCCGGGTACGCACACCCGTGAACGGATGCACCCACACCGCATCCACGTCATAAACCGCAGACTCCTCCTGCTGCACGACGCGTGCGCCGGATTGGTCCCGCTCTGCAGCCAGCGGATCAAGGTGGTAGAGCCGGGTCATCGGGATCGCTGCCGGGTCGTCGGTCATGTCCTCGACGTCCGGCATGGGTTGCGGAGACGGAGCGGTGGGCGGGAGCTGTGGTGGCGTGGTGCCCTCGGTGACCGGCTGCTGCTGGAGAGGCTCGTTCGGCGGAGGGGGAGGTCCCTGGTCTTCGGGGACGGTGACGTTTCGTGAGCCGCTGGGTTCCGCTGTTTCTTCGTCGCTGAGGTCGGCTACGCGCCCGTCGGGGTCGATCCGGTACTTGGCGGTCACGCCGTTGATGTCGGTGTGGTGGACGTCGACATATGTTTCGAGTTCGTGGGCGACCTGGCGGCCCACGTCTACCGGGTGCAGGTCGACCGGGGGAAGGTTCCTGCGCCTGAGGGATTCCGCCCAGGAGTCCCCCTGCAGCGCGATGATCTGGTTGGTGATCTGGTCCGTGTACTCCTCAGCGTCCGTCAACTGGGCCGCCGCGTCGGCGCTCGCCCGACCCTTGGCCAGCCTCCGCAGGCCGGCCACCTGGGCCAGTCTGCCCCGGACTTCGTCGAGCTGACTGCGGGCGCTGTTACCGAGGCCGGCCAGTTCTTGTTGCGCCCAGGTGAGGGTGGCTTCGTAGGTGTGAACGATCGCTTGCCCGTCCCGGCTGGTCAGTACCAGGCCGGAGTGTGGGCGGCCGGACGAGCGCCTGGGTCCGCCACCGACATCGGCGCGGAGTGACTGGGCCACCTCGCCCGCCGCCTGGAACTGGTCGTACCCATCCCTTCCGACGTCGGCGAGCAGGTCGACCAGGTTGCGCCGCCGGGGGTGCTGGCCTGGTCGCGGCCAGGTGGTCGGGTCGGTGCCGGTCTGCTCCAACGACGGCAGGTTGTCCATGCGCTGCTGCAACTCGTGCAGTTCACCGGCGGTCAGCAACGCGTACACGTCCCCGCTGAACGGGTCGCTCCACTTCCAGCCGCTCTTGGTGTCGGGAAGCACGAGGTTGACCGTGTGGCGTTGGGCCACGAACCGGAACTTTCCACGCAGCCGCACCAGGTAGGTCGGGCCCTGCTGCTTGACGTGCTGTTCGCGGCGGTAGTTCTCGGTATGCGAGGTGCCCTGGTTGTGGGTATGGTCGGCGCCGGTCCCCGCCGAGCCGCCCACCGAGTCGCTTGCCCAAGGCTTGGTCTGGTTGTCGAAGTCCTTGATGTGGGCGGCGCCGCCGCCCTCCGTCCCGAGGGACCACCCGGCCCTCGGCGAGTCGGAGGAGTAGCTGAATGTCGTCCCGTCCTGGGTCTTGCGGTAGGCACCCGGACCGGTACCGCTGATCGGTGCGATGATCTCCGGGTTGTAGAGGTCACCGACGAGCGACATGCGCACCCGGTCACTGCTGTGGCCAGGCAGGAAGATCTTGTCGCTGAGCAGGTACTCGTTTCCGCCGATCGCCTCGTGCAGGTGACCCTGCAGGTGCGTACGGGACAGCTCGATCGGCAGCGAGAGGCTGGACAGGAAATCGGGATCGTTGGCCTTCTTCCCGGCCAGGTCGGCGAGGAGCTCACGCGCCATGGCCGGCGCGTCGTCGACCAGCACCGCGGTCACATACCCGTCGCCCGGCCACGCCACCAGTGCCCGGTAGTCCGGCAGGTGGGGACCGCTCATCGGCTTGGCGTCACCGGTGCTCTTCGGGATCTTCAGCACCGTGGTGCCGGCGAAGTCCTCCACCACCGGCTCCGCATGGCCGGCCAACTTCCGGTAGACGCCGGTGAGCAGGTTGTTCAGCGGCCGCCCCGCCATGTCGACCCGGCGGACCTCGACATGCAGGTTGTGGCGGACGTCGGCGCGGTAGTGCCCGGTCCAGTCGTAGATGGTCTGTTCGGTGGTCTCCGTCTGCGCGCGGGTCACACTCTTGTGGCTGCCCGCCCCCACCTTCAACCCTGGCGTGGCGGACAGGCTGCCCTTGGGGAGGTCGTTCTTGGGGTCGTTCGGGTTGTGGTGACCGATCGGGCCCTTGCCGCTGAGCGAGGCACCCGCGGAGTAGGTGAAGTCCTTCGCCTTGGTCTTGCTGCGGATGTCGTATCCGTGTGTGTAGTTCTCCAGACCGGTCTCGGGTACGAGGTCGGTCACCTCCGGCTTGCCGGTCAGCGCGTACTTCAGGTTGACCTCGACGACGTCGTGCAGGACCGGGCCGACCTGGTTGGTGAACACGAGCGTGAAGCCATCCTTGTGCAGCATGTCCTCGACGAGCGGCTGCTCCCGCTTGCCGGACAGCAGCCCCTGCAGGCCGTCAACGCCGCCCTGGAGCCGGCCGATGATTCTGCCGTTGTCGGACAGCCACACCTCCGGCTGTTTGCCCAGCAGGCCGGGCGCGGCCCGCTCCACCATGTCGCGCACGAGAGTGAACGGGGTCGGATTCTCCGGGATGCCCCGGGCCGGGTCAGCGTCGAAGTTCAGTTCATGGATACCGCTGTGTCCCAACGCCTTCGGACCGGTGCGGGTCAGGTAGGGCGGTATCCACCGGTCGGCGAACGGGTTGCTGCCGTTGTCGATGGCGAACCGCGGGAATGCCTGGTTGAAGCGTTCTGCGGTGGCACCGGTGACGTACAGCTCACCGTTGTTGTGCTTCTCTCGCACGATGCGAGCCCATTCGGCCAACGGCAACCGGTCTGCCCCGCTCCATCCTCCGAGCTCAGGGCGCAAGGCCAGGTCGCTGGCCCGGCGAGCCAGGATGCCTGCGACGGTGTTGCCGCTGAGTTGCAGTTCACCGTCGTGCCAGCGGATCAGGGCGTCGTGGACCAGTTCGTCGGGGACGGGTACCTTGTTCTTGGCGTACTCGGTCAGGGCGTCGTGCTCGGAGAGCAGATAGAGCATCTCCTTGTCGGCTAGCGTGTCCTGGTCCGGTGTACGGATCGACGCCCATGCCAGTTTGCCGTGCTTCTCGTGCACCGCGTCCAGCTTGAAGTCCACCTTGGTGGCGAACGCGTAGACACGGTGGAAGTCGAGTTCCAGGAACTCCTTCGCTCCGGTCCGGGCGGTCGACTCGGACGTGGCCCAGCCCCACGACAGGTTGCTGTTGGCCGACCCCGTCAGGTCGAGGTTGCCCTGTCCGGGGAACGAACCGCCCGCGCTCACCGACAGCGGGGTGACACTCACCCCATGCGACTTGCTCTCCGTCTGCGTCGCCTGCGAAAGCCACAGCTTGATCCTGCCGATCACGAACTTGTCGGCGGTGAAACCGGCGAAACGGCTGGGCTGCATGTCAGCGCTCAACGCCACCGACGCCGTGCCGTCGCGCCAGAAACCGGGATCGAAAAAATGGCTGGTGTTGTACTCGTGATAGATGATCTCTTTGAGGTGTGACCGGACGAGGACATTGCCGCCGAACTTGCTCATCGCGTCATCGTTGATCTTTCCCGGCCCCGCCAGGTCCGGCAGGAGTTCGCGGATTGCCTCGGTCATGCCCGAGCTGTCCACATAGAGGATGACCGCCTGGTCGATCACCTCCTTGGGCGTCGGCTGGGAGAACGTCGACTGGCCCGCCTTCGCCGGGTTGTTGAACGAGGGCAGGAGGTGGACGGTGGCCAACGCGTCCTTGACCTCGATGGGCCGGGGGACACCGAGTTCAGTGTCGCTGTACTCGATCGTGACCGTGTAATCACTCGGCAGCCGGAACATGTCCACGGCACCGGGGTATTCCAACAACTCGGGCCGGTTCACCATGAGGAACAGACCCTCGCTGGCGCCGACGCCGCGGGAGTACTCCGCGCCGGCGGTGTAGCCACGGAACCATTTGTACTTCGGATCGTCGCCGTTGTACCCCAGCGTGGCCTTAAAGCCGATGGCGGCTCTCTTCCCGCCTCCGACACCAGGCGCGGCCGAGTCCATCCCCATCGCCAGGTTCACCGTGTGGTACTCGTCACTGCGGCGCACGTGATACTGCGAATGCCGGTTGCCCTCGTGGTCCTCGTACCCCTCGAGACGCTGCTCGGCTTTGACCGTGACCCGGGCGTACGTCTTGAAGCCGCCCTTGTGACGCAGAGTCAGGGTGAAAGTCAGGCCATCCTGGTGCATCGGGTCGTAATGCGAATCGAAGCCGGCCTCCGAGACCATCTTGTCCAGCAGGTTCGCGTTATCGATCCGACTGTCCCGCTTCCCCTTCCCCGACGCGAACGGACGATCCCTGTCCGCCGGCAGGAACCCGGCACGCCGCAGCTCCCCCTCAAGCCCCTCCTTGATCTGCCTGATCACGGCCCTGTCCACCTTGGTCAGGCCATGGCCCACACCCTTACCGTTCAACACGTGCAGCGGCAGCGGTGCCGCCTTCGGGTCCTCCGGCTGCGGCGCGGTGTTGCGGACGGCTCCCGGCGCCGGCCTCGGGTTGGACGGATCGGTCAGCGCATCTTTGGCCACCGGGAAGCCGTGCTTGAAGGCGTCCGGTTCAGGGATGCGCAACAGCCCGCTGCCGCTCACCTCCGGTACGGGCCTCGGGTCGGCCTGCGCGTTCTTGGCGACACTGACCGTCGCGTTGTGCGTCAGTTTCACCTGATACCCACTGGTGTACCCGGTATACCGGCTGACGAGCACCCACAAGCCGGTCCGCCCGGAACCAAAGCTGGTCGAATTGGACCAACTCATCGACCCGTAGCCCATGGCGGTCACCTTCATCAGATCCGTCGGCACCACATCAGCGCCACCACTGACAGTGACCGCCGTCGACTGAGAAATCGACTGGTTACCGCTGACCCCCTCGATCGCGGTACGCACCTCCTCAAGGTGGGCCTTGTCCGTCGTATCGCCGACCTGCTCACCCGAATCGTCACGGGTCGTGCGGACGGTGATCTCCGCGAGCTCCTGCCCACTCTCGGCAATGGTGAAGTGGTAGCCCTCCTCCTGGTTCACCGCCTTCTTCAAGTTCGTGTCGAGGTTCGACAGCTTCTGCCACAACTGGGTACGTTGCGGACTGCCCATCGGCAGCGCGAGCCCGGCTACCTTCAACTCCGCGACGATGTTGTCAAACAACCTCGGCAGATCCGTGAGCCCGGAGGCATACAAGATGTCCGGCAGCGACCTCTGATAATCGTCATGGTGGGCCAGCGTGTCGATGTGCTCCAAGTACCGGTTCCAGTCCGAGTAGTACTGGCCGAGATCGTCGAAGTACTCCCGCTGCCCGTCCTCCCACGCCCGCAAATCATCCTCATACTGCCGGGTCGCCTCCGGCGTCGGCGCCGCGGGCGGTTGCGGCTGGGACCCAGCCGGCTTCTGCGGCGGAGTCGGTGCAGGGATAGGACCGTCCGCGGGATTCTGCACGGTCACTGTCTGGGCCGGCGCATCCCGCAGGTAGTGATCGTTCACCCACAGCAGCAGCTTCTCGTCCAGCGGCCCGTCCACGGCATGGTAGGGCACGTTCTCCCAGCGAATGTCAGCGTCGGTGCGCAACTGCACCCGCCAGTTCGGCACGTACGCCAGCAGCGTCGAGGTGTCGCGGGTGTCCTCCACCATGCCGGTCTCGGCATCCTCCGAGACGGTGAGGGACTTCGACACCTTGTTCATCGTGGCGTTGAGGGCCACGCTACCCTTGGCCACCTGCGCGGGGCCCGGTCCAACGCCGAAACCGAAGCTGACCGCCGCGTTGGCGTTGGTGACACCCATCGTGCCGGAATGCGTGGTGTTGTGGGTACCGGTCAGGAACCGACCGTTGATCGTCTCATTGCTGTGGAAGCCACCGTCAGGCTTGCCACCGTCAGACTGGCCACCCTCCTCGGCCACCTCACGGGCCTTACCCTTGTTCCCGCCGCTCCCGGTCGGGGAGTCCACCTCGCCGTCGCCACTTCCCGGGAAGGCACCACTCTGCTCCGACGGACGGTCAAAAGAGCCGGACGGATTGGCCACCTTCCACGGATGCGTCGGGTCGATAGTGATCAGCGCCTCGGCCTTCCCCAGGTCGACCAGCGCCCCACCCACCAACTGCGGATAGTTGTCCAGCAACTCCTTCGACAGAGTACGCAGCCGCTCCCGCGGAATCGGGACGCCTGCGGCCTCGCCCAGGCTCTTGACCTTCGCGAGGACCTGCTCCATGTGCGGAAGGGCGGCCTTCGGCACGCCTACACCGCGGACCGCGGGATGCGGGTCGACCGGCTCGGACAAGCCCACCATGACCCGGTCGCCGCCGTGCACAAGAACCGAGGCGAGACGCGCTGGGTCCGGCACCGGCTGCGGCTCCGGCTGCGGCGGCGGTGCCGGAATCTGCGTCGGCGCGGTGGCATGCCGGGTCGCCTCGCCGGTGCCCATCCGCATCCGGACCGCTACCGGCGATGCCATCATGTACGTGCTGCGGCCGCTGGTTCCGAGGGGCTGGTGCTCCCCGTCGAGTCGCTGGATCTCCAGCCGTACCCGGGTGTCGTAGACGCCGTACCAGCCGGACTCGTCGCGCATCAACCTCTCGCCGGACTCCGACAGGTTGTCGAAGACCGACTTCGCGAGGTTGCCCAGACCGTCAGAGGTCGTACGAGCCCGCGGCCGTACCGGGGGCTGTTGGCTGCTGTGGGCGAGCCGGCCGTCCTCCGGTATCGCACGGATCCGGACGCCGGGCGGGTTAGCTCCCGGTACCTCCGTCCAACCCCTCAGCATCTCCGGCATGGCGTCGCCCAGCCCGTGCGCGAAGAAGTTGTGCAGCTGCCGGTACACGTCGTTCTTCGAGGTGAGATCCGGGAAGAGCGACCTGGCAAGCTCAGCCGCCCCACGCAGCGGGGCACCGACACCCTCGACCTCGAACTCCCCGACCGGCTGTTCCTCGGTGAACACGATGTCCTGTGGCAGGCCCTGTGGGTCTAGCGGAGCCGTGTAATCCCTGGACAGATGCCAGTTCAGTCCGTTGTGCATGGTGAAACTGGCGCCATGGGTTCCCGCGGCCGGATTGTGGACATCGGTGACGTCGGTGACCAAGAAGTGGACGTTGTCGATGTGCCGTACCTTCTCGTCCGTCTGCCGATTCAAGGTCAACGCCCGCTTGGCGACGGCGCTGGCGACGGTCTTGGGCTCTGGTTTCAGGGTCGGTTCGGCCGAGTAGCGGCTCCAGTCGCCGTAGTTGGTGGCACGCACGATGATCTCGCGCTCCTTGCCGTCCCGGGTGACCTGGAGTCGGTACCCTTCGCCGAAGAACTGCTCCGGATGCTCCCGCAGTTCCTTGGCGATCGTGTCCGTGGCCGGCCGGGGAAGGTTCTCGTGCTGGCTGATGTGCTGGGCGATCTCGTCGACCAGCTTGAACGAGGGCCGGTCGCGCCCCGGCGTGGACGGCATCGCCTTCGGCAGGACGTGGGAGTCCGCGAACGTGATGGTGCCGGTCGGGATGGGTGGTTGCGGTGTGCCGTCCTCCAGCCACGGGCGGCGGTCCCGGGTAGCCAGCACCGACTGACGCACCGGCGTCTCCATGCCTGCCTGCTGTTCGGCAGGTGTCGGGATCGCCCGGTTGAGCTGCTCCAGCTGACGCAGATACTCCCACTTCTGCGCCGTGCTCGGGTTCGGATTGCCCGGCAGCATGGTGGTGCTGTCGACCCACAAACGCGCCTCCGCCGGTGTCAGCGGACCGGGCTGGTCCCGGACAAGGTCGCGCAGCGGCCCGATCAACCGCTGGTCTTCCATGCGGGCGACCCGCCGGTTGACCGCATCCAGGCTCGGCATGCGAGGCTCGGGGAGGTCGTCGCCGGTGTGCGGAGACGGCTGGGGTGCCCGGCCGCCGTCACGACGCGCGTCGATCAGGCGCTCCACCAGATCCAGGTATCGCTGGCGTACCCCGCCCTGCGGCGGTCCTTCCAGCCCGGCCTCGTCCAACACCTCCCGCGGTACCGGATCGTCGAACTGTCCCATCAACGAACCCGGAACGTGCAACAACTCCTCGGGATCGTCGGGATGACGGTTCTCCTCCCGCAAACCCAACTGATGCCCGAGCTCGTGCGCAGCCTCCTGACCGTCCATGCCAGGGCGCCACTTGCGCTGCGAAATCTGCGGATGCAGGTGCGACAGCTCAACCTGCAGGTGCGCCGGCCCATCGGTCACTGGCTCCACCGTGACCTTCAACGTGCCGTACTTACGGAACTGATGCCCCGGCTGGTTGAAGTACTCCTCCACCCCACTGTGCAGCGAGTCCCAAGTCTCGGCGACCTCCGTCTCCGTGACGGTCTCATCCGGCACAATCCGGACCTTCACCGTCAACTCGGTGACCGGCCTGCCATCCTCCGTGCGGAACCGGGCATCGAACGCCGCCCGGGTACGCACACCCGTGAACGGATGCACCCACACCGCATCCACGTCATAAACCGCAGACTCCTCCTGCGGGCGAACCTCCTGCGGCACGGCGTGTGCGTCGAACGCGGCGGTTTGCAGGTCGTGTCCGCCGGTCACGGTGGGTGGGGGTGTCAGTGAGGCCATGCGCACCAGCGGGTTGGCCGGTTCGAACTGGGCGACCAGCCGGGGGTCGAACACGTGCCCGGCCGGGCCGGCGTAGTCGTGCAGCACCCGATCGACCGCGGTGTCCAGGCCTTGCGGACCGGTCGGCATCACCAGCCCAGGTTCGGCCGCGGCTTGGGGTATGGGTTGGGGTTGGCCGGGAGTGGTGTCGGCGCGGCGCGAGGTGGATGCCAGCGGTATGGGATCGAGGGCTGTGGGTGTGGGCAACTGGCCGACCGGCTGGGGCTGGCTGGACAGGACCCGTTCGAGGACATCGCGGACGAAACCGTGCTGTGGTGGGGCCGCGAGCACGGTGGCGGTGGCCGGTCCGGTCAGCGCCTCCCGCAGCACCGGTCGCAAACCAACTGGGTCATGCCGCACCGCGTCCCACCCGGCCGAGGACTGTGTCGGGGCGGGACTGACATACGCGACGCTGCCCGGTTGATCACCCAGCCGCACCGGGGTGACCGGCAGGGACACCGACCCCGGCGGGGTGTGCACGTCCACCGACGCCCCGCCGTCGTGGTGCAGCACCGCCAACCGCGCCGCGTCCACCCACCCCGGCCCCTCCCACCGCGCCGGCGTCGGGCCCGTCGTGCCCCCCGTCCACTGCGCGGTCACCGGATCAAGCCGGGAAACCTCCACCCCGGTGCCCGTCCACCAGCCCTGAACAGCCGGATCCCCACCGACCCACAACCGCACCGTCCACCCCTGCCGGCCCGCGTACTCCACCCAGTCACGCACATTGGCCTGCACCTGCGGACCGGCGACACCAGCATCGGTCCACACCAGATGTACCACTCGCGGCACCGGCGCCCCGACACCCTCTCCGAGGCCACCGACCACCACCGGCGGCGCACCCACCGGGTCCGGAAACACGAACCGTGCCACCTGCTCCAACGACGGGGCGACCACCCGATCGGGCGGCACCGGCCCCGACGCCTGCCAACCATCGTTCGACCCAGGATCGGACACCAGCACCGGACCGGGATCGGCGGGCCACGACCCCACCGTCGTCGGCACCCCACCGTCGAGCGCCCAGTCACCGAGCCCCGGCACCACCGGACCAGGACCGTCGCCAGGCGGCACCAGGACCGGCCACGAATCGTCGCCCAAGGCATCGACACGCACCGGCCAGACACCGTCGTCCCACGACGGCACCAGCACCGGAGGCGGGTCCCCACCCCCGGGACCGTCACGGACCGGACCGGCACCGTTATTCCGTGACGGCACCACCACCGGAGGCGAATCTCCACCCCCGGTGTCATCACCGTCGTCCCGCGATGGCACCACCGCCGGCCGCGGGTCGCGGTCCCCCGCGTCGTCACGTGTCGGGCCGGTCGTGCCCTCCCTCGGCAACGGTCGGTCGGCCGAGCCGTCACTCCCGAGCGGGGGCGTGCCGTTGTTCCCCGGCGACCCCTGCGACCTCGGGTTGTCGTCGCGGGTGTCGTCGCGGTCGTCGTCGTCCGAGGAGCCACCGAGCCGCTCGCGCACTTCCTCGGCCAGCTTCTCCACCGCGAACGGCGCCACCGAGTCCGCCAGACCCGAGGTCACCGAGAACGGGGTCACCACGAACCCCTGGCCGTAGGCGGCGCTCGTCGCCCCTTCCGCGAGGACCTCCACCCCCACTCCTTCGAGCGACTCCCGCGACAGCTGACCACGCCATGCGGTCGGGTCCCGCATCATCTTGCCGAGCAGGCCCTGCACCGCCGGCGCGAGCGCCAGCGCGGCCACACCGCCGAACACACCCCCCACCGCCGACTGGCCGAGGTCCTGGACGCTGAGATTCCGCCGCCACCCCGAGTTCTTCTGGATCACCTGGAGCAGCAGGTCCTGGCCGAACTCCTGAGCGGTGCTGATCAGCAACGCCGTCAACCCCTGGCCGACCCGCGTCTGCAACGCGTAGTAGAAGATCCGCGCCGCCAGGAGCCGCTGGAGCAACATGGCCTGCGCCCACCCCGGGAAGAAGTTCGACAGGTAGATCAGCAGCGCGATCTGAAACAGCATCTCGGCCAGCATCTGCGCCGTCGACATCTTCATGTACTGCACCTGCCCGGCGGCGGTGCGCAAACGCTCTCCCATGCCGCCGAAAAACAGCGACACATTGTCCAACGTGCCGCCCTCGGCGAGCAGCTTCCGCATCCGGTCCGTGAAAGCCTGCTCGACGTCGCCTTTCATCCCGCGCCGGATCCGGTCGACCCCGCCCGCCAGCAGACGCGACAGCTCACGCATGTCATCGGCGGTCGACTGCAACACGTCGCCGGAGGCCCGCAGCCGGCCTTCCATCGCCCCCGGCTGATCCTCACCGGTGATGATCTGCAGCAACCATCGTGCCTGTCGGGAATATTCGATCGAATTGTACTCGTACGGCACGTGGTCGCCTCCTTCTACCTGAACGGCCGCAGGTCTCGCGGCCCACGCCCGGCCGCGGCCCTACGGGCATCGCGCGGCCGGGCGATCGTGTACTCCGTCAGTGACCGCCGAGGCTGTTGTTGAATTTCTGACTTTCGTCGGTCGCGTTGTCCTCTTGCAGGCTGGCGAGGCGGGCGAGGATGTCCACGTTCTCGCCGTCGCTGTCGACCAGTTGGTTCAGGCCGTCCTTGAGCCCGTTGACGGCGTCGATGGCGGTCGTCGCGAGTTTCAGGGCGATCTCGTCCATATCGCATTGGACGAACGGCACCATCTGCCCCGGGGTCCACATGTCGTCGAGCCGGTTCTGAATCTGGTCCAGGTGGGCGCGGAACTGCTTGAAGGCGTCGCTCTTGAGATACTCGGTATCGAGACCGACCTGCTCAGCCACCACGCACCTCCCCTCGCGGGCCCGGTGCCGGCTCCGCCACCGGGCCGACGCCGAGCCAGCGCATCGCGTCTCCGAAGATCTCGGCCATGTCCGTCTTGCCGGACAGCAACTCCTCGGCGGGGGACCCGCTCGGCATGATCCCGACGAGGTTGGCCAGCCCCGCGTCGATCGCCTTGCGCCGTGCCTCGCCGATCGCCTCGACGAGCTGATCGGCGAGTTCCTCGCCCGGCATCGTGCGATACGACCGGGTCAGGAACTTGATGCCCACCAACTCGCCGCTGCCGTTGACCGTCACCTTGAAGGCGCGCTTCTTGCCGACCGCCTCGAAGGAGCCGCCGGCCAGTCGATCGCCGGCCGCCTTCAGCGCCTTGATCTGGCCCTCCACCTCCGCGAACGTCTCGTCCGATCGCGGCTGGCCCGAGTCAGACATCTGTTACCTCCTCATCCGTCACCCGCGCGCCCGCTCGGCGTTCGGGGTGCTGCGCTCCGTCGCGGTCGCCGGCGAAGCGGCCGGCGCGGGTTCCCACTCGCCGCGTTCGATCGCGTCGAAGTCGGTGTTGTCGCCGCGGCCGATGACGGCCGGGGCGCACGTCGGGTCGGTGCCCCAGACGTCCTCGTCCTCGACGAGCCAGGTGGACCGCTCACGATCCTTGTCCTGGTTGGCGTTCGGCTGGCCCATGCCGCCCATGGGCGGCATGAAGGGCATCCCGCTGTTCATGCCGTTCGTCCCCGGGGTGCCCTGACCGCCGGCGGTGGGGAACATGGAGGTCGCCAGCGACGAGTTCACATCGGACGGCGACTGGTAGGGCGTCGAGCCGAAGCTGTTGCCGCCGTCGAAACCCGGACCGCCCGAACCGGAGAAGTTCCCGCTGCCGTCGCCGAGGCGCACCCCGGAAGTGTCGGGCAGGTCGTCGAGGCCGCTGGAGCCGCCACCGAGCTCGTCGGGTCGGTCGGTCGGGAGGTCGTCGCCGAAATCGTTGAGGCCGTTGTTGTTGCCCTCCGTCAGGCCGCCGATCGATTGCGACCCGGAGGAGGTGACGGGTGGCAGGTCCGAATTGTCCAGCGACGGAATGCCGGTGTCCACAATGCCGGAGCGGACGTCGCCGCCGCCGCCGAACACACCGCCGGAGACGCCCGGATCGTTGCCCGGCACCCCACCGATCGGCGTAGGACCACCGAGCCCGTTCACCGACGTCTCGTCGCCGAGCCCGTTCAGCAGGGTGCTCCCACCGCCGAATGTGGGGTCGTCGCGATTGCCGCTGCCCGGTTCGGTGAAGTCGTTCGCGCCTCCCTCGGAGGAGGGGGAACCGTTCAACCGGCCGATCCTCTGCGGGCTGCCTCCGGGGCTACCGGGGGCGCCGAGTGGGCCGAACACTCCGCCGGGCACTCCCGAGCCGCCGCCGCTCGTGTCCGGCAGTCCGGACGAGCCACCGTCCGAGCCCGGCACACCGAGCAGGTTGTTGCCGCCACCGGGACCGCCACCGCCGTCCAGCGGAAGACCACCACCGCCGCTACCACCGCCAACGGTGAACTCGTTGCCACCCGGACCGCCACCGGGACCGCCACCGCCATCCAGCGGAAGACCACCACCACCGCCACCGCCGTCGAAGGTGAGGTTTTCGTTGCCCCCACCACCACCACCGCCACCGCCGTCGAGGTTGAGGTTCCCGTCGCCACCGCCACCGCCACCGCCACCGAGGTCGATGTTCTCGTTGCCCCCACCACCACCGCCACCGCCGCCGCTGTCCAGGTCCGGAGGCCCATTCGGGTCGTCCTTGTCCGGCAGGTTCGGGTCGTTCGGGTCGTTCAGGGCGATCGGGTACTGCTGGAGCGTGATCGGCAACGACATGGTGGAGTACGCCGCCTGGTACGCGGTGTTCAGCTGCGTGAACGCGTCCAGCGCCGGGCGGTCGAGGTACTGCACGACGTTGTTGGCCCACGCCCACCGCATGGCGAAGTCGAGTGCGGCGGCCTGACTCGGGTCGGCCAGGTTGTAGACAGAGGTGTTGTTGCCGAGCGTGATGTTGAAGTCCCACGACCAATCAGCGGGAATCACGTGAGCAAGGTTATTGTCGTTGTACTTATGGTCCTTGTACCAGCCGAAGCTCGTGATTTTGTCCAATTGGTCGGCCTGGGTCTCCAACTGCTGCAGGACGCTGAGGATGACGTCGCGGGGTGTGGGCAGCGTGAGATACGTGTTCCAGGCATTGGTGATCGACGGCTTGAAGGAGGCCGCCCGGTCGCCGCTCAGGCGCAGCTGCGAGGACCATTCCTGCGGTGTGGTCAGCTGTCGGCGGTACATCTCCATCTGGTGCCGCAGATTAAGGATCTGGTAGCGGAACACCTCCGCGGCGGATCCCTGGAACCCTGACTCCTCGGTGTTGACGTTGTCCACCCAGGGCGTGAGCCGATCCGTGGTCGACCGGAACCATGTGGTCGCGTTGTCGATCGCGTTGGCGGCGCTGTAGAAGGTCGACTCGTCGAGCACGTTGTTGGCGCCCGCGACGCTGTCGGTGAAGTTGGTGACCCAGTCCTGCTGATAAATGTCGTGCGGCGACCGGTCGCCGTTCTTGACGAAGAAGTCGACCGAGAATTCCAGCATCTGGAACTCCTTCCGGCCGTCCGGCCAACTCGCCTTGCGGTACACCGTGAACTTGCCGTCCCCGCCGTTGTCCGGGTTCGGGTCGTTCCACGGGTCGTCATCCTGGCCCCGCCGGCCGACCATGTTGACCAGCCGCAGCCACGGCTTGTCGGCGAAGCTCGTCCGGTCGATCGCCTTGGACCCGAGGACCGTTTGCAGGATTTGTTCCCATCGGACTGGGTTGGGCTGAGTCATGGTGGCCTTTCCGGACGAGCGTCGACGACGGCGTCAGCTACTTGGGCAGATACGGGGTGAACTCCCCGGCTTTCACCGTGTTGTAGTTCTCGGTGTTGTCGGTCTCGCTGAGAAATACGTTCACATTCGAGTTGAGCTGGCTGAGGTAGACGGAACGGTTGGCCAATTGCTCCGACAACGACTTCAGTTGTGTGCCCAGCCGTTGCTTCAACTGGGTTCCCAGCGCATAACCGTCACTGCCGTTTTTGAGCAGGATGTTGTCCAGGATCTGCGAGGGCGTCTTGTTAGGGCCTTGGCCGGACACGTTTTGTCCGCTGCGCAGCTCGCCGAGTTCCGGCACGAAGCGGGCCAGCAGGTTGTTCACCTGCGTGATGTAATCCTCGTTGACGACCAGCGTCGGCACGTATTCACCTCTCTAGGTCGGCCGCTGGAACCGGCGCTCTAGACCTGCGCCGGTTCCAGCGGCGCTCTCTCACGCGAAGCGGTTCGCGCCCCGCTGGTCCGTCATGTTGTAGCCGTCGCCGATCTCGCCGAGGGCCCGCTCGGCGACCGTGAGCGCGGTGTTGAACTCGTTCAGCGCCGCGTTCCACTCGTTCTGCGCCGCCTCGTACCCGTCGATCGCGGAGCCCTGGTTGTTCGCGGCGTAGTTGTTCTTCGCCTGGTCCAGGGCTTGCAGCGAGTTCACCTCCGCGTTGTAGAGCTGGCGGAGCTGCGCGATCACATCGTGCATGCCATCGAGGTTGGCCATGTAGTTGGTCATGGTGTCACCCCGCCCAACTGCCGTTGCCGAAGCTCGCCAGCACCTGCTGGGAGTTGACCGCGTTGTCGTCCTCGGTGCTCCGGGTGTCCTGGGCGAACGCGACCATCTCGTCGGAGATCCCCCGGAGCGCGACGGCGATGCGGTTGAGCGCCCGGTTCGCCGCGTCCAGGCCCTGCTGGAAGACCGGCGAGGCCGAGTCGCTCTTCCAGTTCGCCGCGAGGTTGGTGGAGATGTTGTTGAGGTTCTGCCGCGCGGTCTGCTGGTCTTCAACCGTGTCGTTGAACTGGTTGACCAGCGCTACCGTGCTCGCCTCATCAATGACGAGGGGTCTGGGCATGTTCTTCCTTCCATAGCTGTCCTAGAACTGGGTGGATCCTGGTCGCGGTGTTGTTCGATCACCCCCTGCGGCCGACCGACTCAATGTCGGGCCGGTCGGCAAGAGCTCGAGAAAGGTCCGCGGGACGGCGACGGCGGTCGTCGCCGGATGGCCGAGTCGCGCGGCGGCATCGCCGTCGGCGACCGGGAACTTCAGTCCCGCGTCGGTCACCAGGAACAGGTCAGCTCCCGGCGCCTGGTCTGGGCGTCCCACCCGAAACAGACCACCTCTGCCCGGCTCAACCCACACGGCCGCGGCGGTCGATGAGGTCCGGGTGACGCTGGCGGTGTCGGTGACCAGGTCGCGGTCGCCCAACCCGTGGGCCGCCACGAGCCGCGCATCCCGGTCGCGGGCGCCGTGCTGAACGCACCAGGTACGACCGGGCGCGGTCTGCGCGGGTAACGGCACCGCTTTGGGCAGTCCATCGGCCATCGCGGCTATCCGGGATTGGCCCAGCTGGCTGAGGGCGGCCGGGCTGAGCGTCGACGGCGCCACGGGCCGGCCCTGGTAGAGCGCCGCTGTCGCCGGGTCGCCGGCGAGGAGGGTCTCGGCGAACGGCGACAGCGGGCTGAGGCCGTCCGCCTGCAGAACGAACATCCGGCCGGTACCCGCCTCGACCGGATCGGCGAACAGCTCGCCGATGCGCGTCTCCCGACCGTCGACGCGCGGCCCACGCTCGCCACGTCGCGGCACCGCGACCGCGGCGACGTCGGGTCCGAGCGGGAAGTTGTCGAGCCAACGGGTGTCGACGACGATGGGGGTGTCCTGACGCAGGACGCGGGGGATCCAGCTGTCGACCACCCGGTGCCTTCTGCCCTGCCGCAACAGGAACGTGTCGCCACCGGCGACCCTGACCACGACGGCCCGGCCCGCTGGCGCGGGCGCGCCGTTGAGGGCGGACGGCCGGCCGATTGCGAGGGTGGTGACGGTTAGCGCGCTGCCCGACTGGTCGCGTGCGACCTGCGCGCACGAGTTCCAGACCAGGTTCACACCGTCGCCGGCGGGTGGGATGGCGTCCGGGGCACCGGGGATGCCGATCGGCTGTCCGTGCGGCACACCACGCAGCGACGCGGCCGATACCCGCACCACCTTCGGCGTCTCCGGCGACAGCAGCAGGATCGACGCGTAGTTGAGCGCCGGCCGCAGCCGACCTTGCACGAGGAAGAAGCGGGTTCCGGTCTCTTTTTCCACAATCACCACGCCGGGTTCGCGCCAGGACGTGGCGCCCCCGGGCCGGATCAGGCCGAAGACGGCAAAGCCGGCGACCAGCAGTGCGGCCAGCAGCACACCGACAAGGGAGCCGACGGCCAAGCGGCGGTGCGGGCTCTCGAGCCCGTCGGGATCGCCCGCGACGAGGGCGGCTGACAACCGGCCCACCATGAAGCTGTGGGCCTGCACCTGATCACGCCGGGACTGCATGGTCACCCACCGATGCCCCGGACCATGGCGTACACATCGAGCACGGCGAGCGCCACCGGCACCAGCGCCACCGTGGACAGCGTCTCCAGCACATCACCGGCCCGCCCCCAGTAGGGCGACAACCTGCGCTTCGACAAAGCCCGCGCGGCCACGAGCAGTTGCACGATCGACACCGGCACCGCCACCAGCACGATGCTCACCCGCAGGACTGGCTCAAGCTGAACGAGGCCGCCGGTCGCCAGTACCGCGAGGCCCGACAGCGCCGGAACTCCGAGGGCAGCCCGATGCCATGCGCTTGTCATCGTCCTGGACATGAGCAACCGGGCGACGCTCGCCAGTAGCACCAGCAGGGTCGTCGACCGGGTCCCCGCCAGGGCAAGCAGAACCAGGCCGATGCCGCTCACGATCCCCGCCCCACCGTGTAGCGCGGTCATGAACCGGTCGGCGGTCAGGCCATCGGCGAGAACCCGTTCGCTCGGCTCCGGCTCGATGTCCTCCTGCAGGTGCTCCGGCTTTGTGGGCAGCGGGGCCAGCCGGATGCCGGCCATTCGTGCCGCTAGCAGCGGAACAGCTAGCGTGATCAGGGTGGCGGCGACGGCTGTCACGGCCACCGCCTGGGTGACCGAAAAGTCCGCGAGGATGCCGAGTGCCCCACCCAGCACGGCGAAGCACCCGACCGATGCGACGGCGACGAAGAGCGGACGGGCACTCGGGTACACGTACGCGGCGACGAGAGCGCCGGCCAAGGTGGCCGTCCCACCGGTCAGCACATGCGGTGCGCCGAGACCTACGTCCGCTTGCCCCCCACCGGCATCGGGGGCGATGACACCCGCCACGGCGAGTGCGCCGACGGCGCTCGCGGCGCACAGCAGGCCGAAGACGCGTTCGTCGAAGAGGCGCGCGCCAACCGCGATCCCGAACAGCAGCACGGCCATCCCTGCGGCACCGACGGCCCGCAGCAGCACGGGTCCAGCAGTGGCGACGGCGACCAGGGTGACAGCCACCACGACCGCGCCGACCGTCGCCATGGCGTACCGGGTGAACGCCGGTCGCCAGTAGCCGGACCTCTTGCTCACCGAGGTTGCCACGCCGTCGATCAAATCGTCGAAATGCACCGGCGGTAGCTGGTCGGCCAGAGGTCTCAGAAACAGGGTCTCGCCGTCGCGCAGATCCAGCGAGGCGACGGTCACGTCCGCGTCCAGCGGCGGTCCGCCCACACGCTGCAACACCCAGCCCCCGTGGGCCAGGCCGCTGTCGGCGAGGTCCGACCCGAGGTGGTCCAGCAATGCCGGCAACAGGTCGGCGATCACCACGTCCGACGGCACGGCTAGTTCGAGTGTGCGGTCTGGCCCGCAGATGACCAGCCGACTCGCCGCCGCAGAGGATACCGTCATGCACTTTACAACGGCGTAACCAACGTCCGGTTCAACGAACGTTCGCAACAGTTGATTTGTGAGCAGCGGTTGCCCGGGCAACTCGCGGAGCCGATCAGGCAAGGCGGGTCAGGTCGCGTGGGCATGGCAGGCAGGACCTGCTATATCAGGTACCCGAGGTGATGCTCAGTGTCCGGGCGTCACGTCCGCTACGGTCAGCACGCGCATCTGCTCAACGGTAGGGGCACCAATCGCCCGCAGGCGACCGGCCTGCCGGGTGACGGCGTCGTCGAAGAGAGTACGGGCGTAGCGGGCGTTGCCGAACGTGGCGCCCTTCGGGACCTGTTCGAAATGCGTTCGCAGTGCGGTGAGTGTGGCACCGGGACAGTCGTAACCGTTCGCCTGAGCGAAGCCGTCGAAGATGGCCACCAGCTCGTCCGGTCGGTAGTTGGCGAAGTGGATTCGCCGGGTGAACCGGGACGCGAGACCGGTGTTGGCCGCAAGGAATGCTGCCATTTCCCGTTCGTATCCGGCGGCGATCACGACGACTTCGTCGCGATGGTCCTCCATGAGTTTGACCAGCGTGTCAATAGCCTCGCGACCGAAGTCCTGGCGCGATTCGGAGGGCGCCAGCGTGTATGCCTCGTCGATGAACAGCACACCGCCCCGGGCCCGCTCAAACGCCTCTGTGGTGCGGTGCGCGGTCTGACCGATGTACTCGCCGACCAGGTCCGCCCTGGCGACCTCGACGACCTGCCCGGAGGACAGCACGCCGAGCGCGGCGAGCAATTGGCCGTACAACCGCGCCATGGTGGTCTTTCCGGTGCCGGGAGGCCCGGAGAAGATCAGATGCCGGGATACCACCGGCGCAGGCAGACCGGCGCGAACCCGCGCACGTGTTGACGACAGAAGGTCGATCAACTCCTTCACCTCGCGCTTCGCCTCCGCCAGCCCGATCATCTGCTGCAGCTTGGCCAGCAACGCCCCCAGCTCAGCGGTCCGCGCGTCGTCGGGGCCGTCTGACACCGCGGCCTCGCCGAGGTCCTCCGGCAGCAGCTGCGCGAGTTCGACGCCGGAGAGCTGGCCGCTGCCGGCGAGCCGCACCGCCTGTCGACCGAGCATCTCCTCGAAGATCTTGCGCGCCACGCGGGCGTTGCCGAACGACTCGGTTCGCGCAATGCCGTCGAACATTCGGGCCAGGACGACGCGGGTGTCGTACTCGAGCGAGTAGTGGTGTGTGCGGCACAGCTGCTCGACGATACTCACCAGCTCTGTCGTGCTGTAGCTGTCGAACTCGACCGTCTTGGCGAACCGGGAGGCGAGGCCCGGGTTGGAGTCCATGAACGTGCGCATTTGCGGCGAATAGCCAGCGACGATGACGACGATCTCGTCCCGGTGGTCCTCCATCAGCTTCACCAGCATGTCAACGGCCTCCCGGCCGAAGTCGTGTCCGCTTCCGCCCCCGTCGACCGGGGAAAGGGTGTAGGCCTCGTCGATGAACAGGACGCCGCCGAGCGCCTCGTCGAACTTGGCTTTCGTCTTGACGGCGGTGCCGCCGATGTGCTCGGCGACGAGATCCGCTCGGGACACCTCGACGAGCTGACCGCCGGGTAGCACCCCGAGCGTGGCGAGGATCCGGCCGTAGAGCCGCGCGACGGTGGTCTTGCCCGTACCCGGTGCTCCGGCGAACATCATGTGCCTCGAGATCGGCGGCACCGGAAGCCCGGCGGCACGCCGGCTCTGGCTCACCCGGTGCAGCCCGACAAGCGTTGCCACCTCGCGCTTCACCCCGGCGAGGCCGACCAGCGCGTCCAGTTCTTCGAGCAGCTTGCCGACCGGGTCGTCGCCGCCGTTCGACTCCGGTACCTCCGGCGGGATGCTCGCCGCGGCGTTGCCGATCGCGTTCGCAGCCGGCGCTGCGGCCGGGCCCGCCCCGGCCCGGTCGGGCATCGCCGGTACCGGGCGACCATGGCCATTCGTCGTTTCGTCGCGCCCGAGGGCCGCTGCGGCGTCGACGATGGTGCTGCCTTCGGTGGTGACCGGACGGCGGGTGTCGATCTGCAGCGCCCGGGCACCATTGCCGACGACTTCGGAGTCGGTGACCTCGCCCGTCGAGTCCTCGGCGAAGCGGATACCGCGCACGCAGCGATGAACACGGGTTCGGAACATCCGGAGTGTCCCCCGGCCGTCCACCTGCACCCCGACTGTTCGCGAGCCACTGATATCGCACGATGAGACGACAGCGGTGGCCGCTGACCTGATGACCATGCCGGGGCCGGCACCGGCGAGGGTGACCTCGTCCAGGTCGATCCGGCTGTCCTCGTCCACGACCACCGCTACCGCGTTTCCGTCCACGCTGAGATGGCTGTGACGCAGTGCGGCGCTGCTCTGCCCGGACATGTGCACGCCGGTCTCGCCGCATTCCGAGAGAGTCAGCTTGCCGACGTCCGCCTGCGCGTCGTCGTCCACGGCGATGCCGACGTCAGCCTCGTCGATGCTGCAGCCGACCAGCGCGGCGCGGCTGCGTTCGCGCAGCAGCAGCGCCGTCCGGCCGCCGGCGCTCAGCTGACAGTCATGCAGATCGATCGAAGCGTCCCCGACAAGCGCGGCCAAGGCGGCGTCGCCCGGATGAAGCTGGCAGTCCCGCAGGCGTCCGCGCGCGGAGCCGGCGAGGATGATGGCGTGGCCGGCGGTGGCGGCGATGCTGCATCCGGTCAGCACCGCGTCGGCGTCCCCGGAAACGACGACGCCGTGCGTGGCTACCTGCCGAATCTCGAGATTGGTGATCACCGGCTTCGCGTCGACGATCGTGACCGCCGCACCGGCGGTGTCGCGGACGGAACCACCCGTGATGCGCGGTTGCGCCCCGCTCTCCACCGCGATCGCCGGGCCGGTCGTGGCCGTGATCGTGCAGTTGTCCAGTGTTCCGCGCGCTGCCTTGCCGAACAGCACAGCCGCGCCGCCCACGTCGCGGAGGGTGCAGCCACGCAGGAGTGGATCGGCGCCGTTCAGGACCACGACGCCTGCCGTGCCGGTGTCCGTGATCGTGGTGCTCTCGACGGTCGCCTTCACAGCAGCGCCCTCGATGAGCAAGCCCGCGCCACCGGGGTTGCTCACCGCGCAACCTCGGGCACTCACCTCACCGCCCGCCACGTGTACGGCCACGACGGCCGAACCCTCGACGTCGCAGTCAGTCAGCACGAGCCGACCGCCGCGCAGCTGCACTGCGGGCAGCTGATCGTCGCCGCCGCGTAGCCGGAGGCCCCGCAAGGTGGCCATACCACCGGCTCCGAACACTGCGACGCTCTGACCGCCGTCGATGGTTACCGTGCCTCGCCCCTCCTCGGCCAGGATCGTCACGTCGCGCGTCAATCGCACGTTCTCTCGGTAGCGGCCCGGCTGGACGACGACCGTGCCTCCGTGACCAGCCATGTCGATGGCCTCCGCGATCGAGGAAGGGCACCCTGGCTCCGTTTGGGAAACAGAGATGACGTTCAGACTCATCGCGCTCCAGCCTCTCCTCGATCCCGTCGCTGCGGGCGGTCGCGCTGCGCAGCCGGGGTAACCGTGTCGCCAGATCGCTGCCGAAATGGGCGACCCGATGTGTCGAGCCCCAGGGCGAACTCGACGCAGGCGTTGGCGGCCGCGGAGGCCGTACCGTCGCTCGCCGCCTGCAGGCGCGCGACCACCTGTTCGTTGTCAGTGGTCGGACCGCCGTAGCGGCCAGCCTGGCCAACCGTCGAGACGCGGTCCCGCAGCAGGACGCGGGCCGGCTGTCCTGATGTCACCGGCGGCTCGACCGCCAGCACGGTGAACCGGGAGCCCGGTGGGAAGAGGGCCCGGCGTTCGGTCGCCCGACCGAGCGGCCCGAGGCGGCGGGCGCTGGCCGACCAGATCACATACTGCACCTCGCCGGCGGCCGTTCCCGGGTCGAGCCCGACGTCGATGAAGCCTGGCTCCACGAGCTCGTCTCCCGGGCGGTAGCGGCTCGCTGCGGTTGCACCCGCCGCCCCGGTGCCGCTGGTGAACACCGGCCCATGCGCCGCGGGGAGTCGCCGGAGGCCGGCAGCCGCGCATCGAGCGACCGTCGCACTGGGGGACGTCGATCCGTCCGGTGCACCGCGCAGATATTCGTTCACCGGTCCGCGCAGGTCCTGCACATATGCCTGCACGGCGACCAGACCCGCCACGGTGCCGACGTGGGAGGTGCCGCCGGAGCGCAATCCCGGCTGCTCCGCGAGCAGCCTCGTGACAACCCTCCCGTGCGCGTCGTACCGCCCGTTCAGCATGCGGCGCAGCTCGGTTTGGTCATCGGCCGACAGGGACGAATGTGGCTGTTCCATCAGCAATCCGGCTGCGATGACCGCGAGCTCGTCGGCCGCCGGCGGCTCCGGCCCGTCGGCGGCGGGTCGAATCTCGAGGCGCCGATGCGGCGCCCCGGGCGTGGCGTCGCCGCCTCCACCGGCGAGCGGCCCGATGCCCGAGGACGGACGGCGGGAGACGATCCCGGACAGCGGCGAGCGCTCGGCAAGCACCAGTGCTTTGACGCCGGCGTCGACCGGCGCCGGGTCCTGGGCTGGCGGCAACTGCGTGGCGGCGTCCGGTGTCTCGGGCTCCGCCCTTTCCGGCACGGCGGCCGCGCCCACCGCCATCCCGGTGCTCATGTCACCCGAGGCATGATCTGTCATCGGGTTCGGGGTGGCTCGCCGTGGCAGTGGACGCGGGGGGAAATACCGGTCGATCAGCTCGGCCCGGGAAGTCGTCGCGACTCCCGGCATGTCCGGTGAAGACGGCGCCCAGCGGCGGAAGCCCATCGGCGCGACGAGCACGCCACTCGCGGTGACGAAGACGGGACCGGTGCACGACAGCACCGGCGTACCGAGGTTCCGCGCCAGGCTGCTGAGGAAGATCTCCGCCGAGCGGGCTACGCCGCCGTGTAGCAGCAGTATCAGCACGCCAGGTTGTCCGTGCCGCGCCGCGTCGATGGCAGCGGCGACGGCTCGGACGGTTGCTGGCCTGCCCTCGACAAGCGGGCCCGTCGACCCCAGCTCCAGCTCGACCACGAACGCACCCCAGATGGGAGCTCGGCAGGGTGTTCGGGATGGGCAGAAGGACCAGCCGGCAGGTGAACGCTGCCCAGGAACGCCACTGGTACCAGCACCTGGCGGATTCTCGCGCCGGTCCGGCGATGTGTCGGATCGAGACCGCCACACGATCGGAAACCGCGCGGAGACGAGGCGGTCGGGGTGAGGCCCCCCACCGTTGGCTACCGGCGCCGCGACGCTGGGCACAACGGCTGGCCGGCCGTGGAGATCTCCCAGCTCCGCAAAGTGCGTCACGGGGGTCGGGGCGGCGCTCGGCACCTCCCGGGAGCAACGTTCGGGCGGTGATGGCGGCGCCGCTCGCGGGGGCCGAGCCGACCCGTCGTTCGGCAGTGGCTCCAGCCGGACACGGTTACCCAACTGCGCGGCGAGGGATCGTGCCGTCTCCGCCAGCCCCACCGGGCCGCCGAAGTCAGGGGCATGATGCAGCAGCACGTTGCCCGCCGCGCCGCCCAGCCACTCCGCCAGCACCGCCGGGAGAAGATCTGCCAGGTCTGGCAGGCGGCCCAACATGTCGCCGAGCACGACGTGAACCGTCTCGGGCGACGGACGTAGCACCGCCGCAACGGCGGCGAGTGCCACTGGGTCGTCGTCGGCGTGCCGAATCACCAGGACGTCATCGACGAACTCACAGACCACGTAGGGGTCCATCGAACCTCCGTCCCGTGCTCAGGGGCTTGCCACATGCGTTCAGGTTGGGTTGAGCCACGGCAGCCCGTACAGCGTCGACAGCGCACGATGCAGGCTGATCGGGTCGACCTCGGGGACAATGCCGTCCCGCTCACTGATATGCCGCACGAAATCGTCCTGGGGTGCCTCGTCGTGAACCCGTAACCGGTCGGATATGGCTGCGGACCAGACCCAGTGGCCGTCGGTGAACCATCCGCCCATCGGGCTCCCGGCGGGTGACTCTCCCTCTGGTGCTTCCACTCCCGGCAGCGCGAGCGGCATGCCGCCGCCAAGGTAGGACAGCACCATTTGACGGAGCGCCGGGTCGAGTTGCCGGGGTCTGTCACCCGGTGTGTTGGCTGTCGCCGCGACTAGCGGCGGCGTCGACGGCTCGCGGGTCCACAGCAGCGCGGCCGCCGACAGGGCCACGCGTTGCAACCCTGGCAGTTGCGTGACGTCCGTGAAGACCTCCACCATTGGCGCCGGGCCCGCCGACGCGGGGGCCAGCGACCGCCCTACCGAGGCCGTGACGTGGGCGAGTTGATCGTCTGTCGACACATCGGTGTAGAGCAGGTAGATCCGCCGTGGTGACGGCCAGGGCGTGTCGATCGCCGGGAATCGCCACGCCCGCCACAGTCCGGCCACGTAGTCCAGGCCGCAAGCGGCGGCGATGGCTGCCGTGTCGAGTTCGTCCACACCTACGTCAGGGTCGTGCGGCACCGTGAGGTCCAGGCTGAATGCGAGGCGGTCACGGCACTCGGCGAGGACCGCTGGGCCGACCGGGGCCAGCGCCCACCAACTCCCCTTGCCGCCGACGGCCTGATCCAGACAGGTGGGGTCGAGCGCGGCATCGAGCAGCGTCCCACGCAGCAGCGCGAGATCCTCCTCGCTGGGGAAACACAGCCCGGTCGCGGTGGCGAAGCCGACCGCCTGCGCTACGTCGACCAGCCTGCCCTGCGCAACCCAGTCACGCGCGTTGAGCAGCAGGTCGTCGGGCAAGCTGTCGGCGAGCCGCGACAGCAGGTGGTGGTAAGCGCCGCGCGGCGTCCGCGTCGCCGCAGGATCGGCAGACACCGTGCTTTCTCCTCCCGGTCGTCGTCCGATGGCACTACGATCGCCGGGGCTGGTCGGTTCAGTTTCTTCGTCCATCAGCGCCGGTGGCGGGATGGTCGGGGTGATGACCAGGACGGCCGATGCCGCGTCCACGACGATGCGCCCCTCAGTGACCCGATCGGCCACTCGTCACGTAGTAAGCCTCGGAGGCCCACAAGTCGTGGGCCGGGAGGGCGCACGACGTGGGTACCGTGCTGTTCCAGCGGCCTCCGCGCCGTACCGGTCCGGAGACACCGAGCGGCGAGGTGCACCTGCAGGAGCCCCCGGAACTGCCCGAGGCACAGTCCAACGCGGCGCGAACCATGATGACCGTGATGCCGATGGCCATCATGTCGGGCGTCATGGTCATGATGTTCACGAATGGCTCGCGGGGGCCGCTCACCTTTGTCATGGCCGGCATGATGGTCGTCGCCATGGTCGGCATGGCGGCTGGGACGATGGCGTTCAGCGGGGCCGACCGTAAGAAACGAATGGGCGGCGACCGCCGCGACTACATGCGGTACCTCGGCCAGAACCGCAAGCGGGTGCGGCAGAGCATCCTGCGGCAACGCGATGCGAACAGTTGGCGACACCCCGATCCCACCTCGCTGTGGTCGCTGGCCATGACGACCCGGCGGTGGGAACGCCGACCAACCCATCCTGACTTCCTGGAAGTTCGCGTCGGCACCGGCCAGCAGCGTCTGGCCACCCGCATGGTGCCGATGCAGACCAAACCCATCGAGGATCTGGAGCCGCTGTCCGCGAAGTCACTACGCCGCTTCATCCGGGCCTACACGGCCATCGAGGGTCAGCCGGTCGCGCTCTTCCTTCGGGGGTTCGCGACGGTACGGGTCGGGGGCGAGCAGGCCCGCACCTTCGTGAGGTCGCTGCTGTGCCAGGTGGTGGCGTTCCATGCCCCGGAGGACGTGCGTGTTGCCTTCTGCCTCGACGAGGGCGGCCTGGCCGCATGGGAGTGGGCGAAGTGGTTGCCGCATTCGCAGCATCACAGCGCCCAGGACGGCGCCGGCGCGGCCAGACTGGTCGGTGAGAGCGCCGAGGTGGTGGAGACGCTGCTCGGCGAAGACTTCATCGAGCGCCCGCGTTACGAGCCGGATGCCACGCCGTCGCGTGACGAGCCGTTCGTGATTGTCGTCCGCGACGGCGGACGGGTCGGCAACGCTGCCCGGTTCGCCACCTCCGGTTACCGCAACGCGGTGCTCATCGACCTCGACGAGACTGCCGCCACGCAGAGTCGCACCATGTTGTGCCTGCATCTGGACGGTGATGACCTTTTCGTCGTCCGCAAAGATCGCGTCGGGGTCGACATGCGCAACCGGCTGGCTCGATCCGACCGGACGAGCACCGCGGTCGCCGCCGCCCTCGCCAGGGTGCTTTCGCCCTACCGGCTGAGCCTGAGTACCGAGGCCCCCGCCGATTCGCTGCGGACAGACATCGACCTCGCCCGGCTGCTCGGTATCGCGGATGTGACGCGGATGGACCTGTCCCTGCTGTGGGCTCCGCGCAACCCGTCCGAGCGGCTGCGCGTGGCGATCGGGGTGGATACCGACGGTTCTCCGGTCGAGCTCGACATCAAAGAGTCGGCGATGGGCGGGGCTGGTCCGCACGGCATGCTCATCGGCGCCACCGGTTCCGGCAAGAGCGAACTCCTGCGCACGTTGGTGGTCGCACTGGCTGCCACTCATTCGTCCGAGACCCTGAACCTCGTCCTGGTGGACTTCAAGGGTGGCGCGACCTTCCTGGGCCTCGACCGCCTGCCACACACCTCGGCAGTGATCACCAACCTCGCGGACGAGTCTGCGCTCGTCACCCGAATGCAGGACGCGCTGCACGGCGAACTCGTCCGGCGCCAGGAGTTGCTGCGGCAGGCCGGCGGCTACTCCTCCGTCGTGGAGTACGAGCGAGCCCGAGCGCAGGGCGAGCCGTTGGATCCGCTGCCGACGCTCTTCGTCGTGGTCGACGAGTTCAGCGAACTGCTGAACACCCACCGCGACTTCGTCGAGCTGTTCGTCATGATCGGACGGCTCGGCCGGTCACTGGCGGTACACCTGCTCTTGGCCAGCCAACGCCTTGACGACGGCCGGATCGGCCAGCTCGAGTCCCACCTGTCCTATCGAATCGGCCTTCGGACCTTCTCCGCCATCGAGTCCCGGTCGGTGATCGGCGTACCGGATGCCTACAGCCTTCCGCCGGCTCCTGGCAACGGCTACCTGCGCACGGACGTGTCCACCCTGGTGCGCTTTCGGGCTGCCTACGTCTCCGGCGTTCACCGGGGCGACGACAAACATGTCCACCAGGAAGCCGTCCGCCGCCAGGTCGTGCCGTACTCTCTGGCGCCGGTCGCGGTCGTCGAGCCGACGGACGCGAGAGTCGCCGAGGACGAACCGGTCGACGAGCCGGGCCGCAACCTCACGATCATGCGGCTGATGGTCGACCAGATGGTCGACCAAGGTCCACCCGCGCACCAGGTGTGGCTCCCGCCGCTGGGCGAGCCACCCACCCTCGACCAGTTGTTACCACCGTTGGTACCTGATCCCGAGCACGGTCTGCGGGCCATGGACTGGCCGGGCGCGGGGCGTCTCGCCGTACCGATCGGCTTCGTCGACCGGCCGTTCGACCAGGTGCGTGATCTGCTCACGGCGGACCTGGCGAGCACCGGCGGGCACGTCGGCATCGCCGGCGGTCCACGGAGCGGCAAGACGACGCTGTTGCGCACCCTGCTGTGCAGCCTCGCGCTCACCCACAGTCCACGCGAGGTGCAGCTGTACCTCATCGACTTCGGCGGGGGCGGATTGGCCGCGCTCGCCGCGTTGCCGCACGTCGGTGGCATCGCTGGCCGGCTCGATGCCGAACGGGTCACGCGGACGATCGCCGAGATCAGCAACCTGCTCACCGAGCGGGAGCGGACCTTCGCCGCGTTGGGTGTCGACAGCATCGAGGCGTATCGGGACCGCCGGGCCGCAGGTCACCATCTCGAGGATCCGTTCGGCGACGTGTTTCTCGTCGTCGACGGCTGGTTCACCCTGCGTCAGGAGTTCGAAGCGAGCGAGACGGTGATCCGGCAGCTCGTCGCCCGCGGCCTCAACTTCGGAATTCATCTGGTGCTGACCACCTCGCGATGGTCCGAAGTTCACCATGCGATGCGGGACCAGATCGGGACGCGATTGGAGCTGCGCCTCGGAGACCCGGTCGATTCTGCCGTCGATCTGCGGCTCGCCGCGACTGTCCCGCAGCAACCCGGCCGCGGCCTGAACATCGACAAGCTGCATTTCCTCGGCGCGCTGCCGCGCATCGACGGTGTGCCCGACGGCGAGTCCGCAGCCGAGGCGGCCCGGACGCTCGCCGCTACGATCCGGGAGTTCTGGCCGGGCGATCCGGCACCGCCGGTGCGGACGTTGCCGGCGGAGCTGCCGGCCAGCGCACTGCCACCCGGCGACGGCGAGCTGGTGCTCGGTCTCGGCATTGACGAGGAACGACTGGAGCCGGTCTGGCACGACTTCAGGCAGCTGGCGCACTTGACTGTCGTAGGTGACAGCGGCAGCGGCAAGACCAACCTCCTCCGCTACGTCGCCCAGTGGATCGTCGGCCGGTTCCAGCCGGAGCAGGCTCGCATATTGGCTGTCGACTTCCGTCGCGCGCTCATGGACGATGTTCCGGAGCCCTACCGCCTCGGCTACGCCGTCACCGGCGAAACCGCCCGCGCCGCGGTGGCCGACGCGGTGGCCGGCCTGCAGCGGCGGGAGCCGGACAGCTCCGTGAGCGCCGAGCAACTACGGCGCGGCGACTGGTGGCAGGGGCCACGACTGTTCGTGCTGGTCGACGACTTCGACATGTTGGCCGGCCATGACAGTCCGCTTACGCCGCTCGTGCCGTACCTGGCCCAGGGTGCCGACATCGGTCTGCACCTGGTGCTCACCCGCGGTGCCGCCAACGTCATGCGCATGTCGATGGACCCGCTCATTCGGCGGCTGGCCGAGACCAACGCGCCGGACGTGGTGCTGTCCTGTCCGCCGACCGAAGGGCCGATGCTCGGCAACGTCAAACCGCGGCACCTTCCGCCCGGTCGGGCGCTGTTGTGCACCCGACGTGGCGGACGGCTGATCCAGACGGTACGCGCGACGGACGAGTGACGGCGGCGGCTCGGTGCCCGGCGGTAGCACCGCTGGCACCGCTCGGTTGACGTTGCGGTGCGGGGCCCTGAGGAGGTCAGGGCCCCGCATCTCATGGCTGGTTCTGCACGGATCGGAAGGTCAGCGGGTGCCTCGGTCGGCGTCGACGATGAGCTGCGTCACGAGATCCGGGTGGCTGACCATGGCCACGTGGGAGGCGGCCACCTCGACGGTCTGTGCGCCGGCGCGTTGATACTCGTAGCGCTGCAGCGCAGGCGGGATGGCCTTGTCGTCGGTGGCGATCAAGCCCCACGAGGGAATGGTGTGCCAGGCAGCGGCCTGGGTCAGGTCGGTGAAGCAGGCAGCGCTGAACGGCCGCTGCGTCGCCGCCATGACCTTCGTGGTCGATGCCGGCAGGTCGGCGGCGAAGACCTGGCGAAGCTTGTCGGCCTGGAGATACAGGTCGGTGCCGGTGGTGCCGTCCGGGTTCGGGTACGGGACCGGGTTGAGGGCGGCCTGGATCTCGCTACCCGGGTACTTGGTGATGAGCTGGCCGAGGGCCTCGCCGGTGTCAGGGACGAACGCGGCAATGTAGACGAGGGCTCTGACGTTGGGGGCGCTGGCGGCGGCGTTGGTGATGACCGCGCCACCGTAGGAGTGGCCGACCAGGATAACCGGACCGTTGATGCTGCGCAGCAGGCTGGCGATGTAGGCGGCGTCGGAGGGCAGGCTGCGCAGCGGGGTAGCCGGTGCGATCACCGGATAGTCACGCTCTTGCAGCCGTTCCACGACGCCGCTCCAACTGGCGGTGGCGTCGGCGAAACCGCCGTGGACGAGCACGACGGTCGGTTTTGCCGGACGGGTGCGGCCGGCCGTGGCCGGACTGGCCGCCATAGCCATCGCGGAGGTGGCTACTGCGGCGCTGACGCCGGCGACGAACGTGCGCCGGGAGACGTTGGCAGGCATGAAAGCTCCTGAAGTGGTGGTGATTGTCAGTAGGTGGCCGACGCGGCGGCTTCACGGATGAGGTCGGCGACCGCGCCCGCCTGGGAGACGTAGATGGCGTGGCTGCCGATCGCCTCGGCGACAACGGCGCCGGCGCGGGTGGCCATCGCCCGCTGCGCGGCCGGCGGGATCATGCGGTCCTCGGTGGCGACCAGATACCAGCTGGGCTTGTGCCGCCACGCCGGCTCGGTGACGGCACCGGCCAGTGCCCCGACCCCCCACGGCACCTGGGAGTCGGCCAGGAAGGCCGCCTCGTCTGCGGTCAGATCGGCGGCGAACGACGCGTGGAACTTGGCCCGGTCGAGAAACAGGAACCCGTCGCGGGGCGGCAGGATCGGCGGGACGGGCGCGCCAGGCGGCGGTTCGGCGATCAGGGTGTTGACCGACTCGCCCTTGTCGGGGGCGAACGCCGCGATGTACACCAACGCGGCGACCCGGTCGTGGGTGCCCGCTTCGCTGATGACCGCTCCGCCGTAGGAGTGGCCGACCAGGACCGCCGGGCCGTCGAGCCCGTCGAGGATGAAGCGTGTCGTGGCGACGTCGCCCTCCAGCGAAAGCGTCGGGTTCTGTACGACAGTCACCGTGAAGCCGTCGCGGGTCAGCAGGCGGTGTACGGCCTGCCAGCCTGATCCGTCGACGAAGCCGCCATGGACCAGCACGACGTTGCGGGTTGTTGGTGTGCTCATGGAATGCTCCTGAGTTCCAGGCGGCGGGCGGATCGCCCGCCGCTTCGCATTCCATGCAAGCCGCCACACCCGCGCCGGCCCAGGCAGAACAGTATGCAGAACTAGGACATGCCCACACCATTGCCTTTCGCGGCAGCCTTTCCCCGGCAGCTGGACGCATCATCGAGGAGTCCGGCCGACTCGTATATCTCTGCGGCTCGCAGCAGGCACTCCTGCGCCTCGGCAACCTGGTCGTCGCCATACAGGTCCTCGGCGAGGATGAGCAGGATCGCCGCCTGAGCAACGATGTTCTGCATCTCTGCCGACAGATCCACCGCCCGCAGGGCCAGGGGTATGCCTTCGGCAGCGCGCCCCGCCCGGCCGAAGGCCCGAGCGGCGTGGCCCAACACAAACGGCAGCGTCCCCGCCGCGACCGACGGTGTCATGCCGGAAGCCGGATCATCCGCCATCTCCACGGCGCGCTGGAGGCTGGCCAGCGCCTCGTCCACCTCGCCGAGGGCAAGCGCGATGTCGCCGCGCCCGGTCAGGGTCAGGCAGAAATTGTCGGCATCGCCGGCCTGCTCGGACCGCTCAGACGCCGCGCGCACCGCCGCCAGGGCACCGTGCGGATCGCCGAGCATTTTCCGGGCACGGGCGGTGACCAGCCATGCCCGCCCCTCCTGCAGGACGTCGCCGGCGGCTCGAGCCACGGCCAGCGCACGCTCGGCATACGACAGTGCCGGCCGAAAGTCTCGCCCCGGATACGTGTAGGTCCACGCGACGGCGGTGAGGAATTCGGCCTGCCGTGTGGCATCGCCGAGCGCGACCGCCGAGTCGACGGCGAGCATGAACAGATCCGTCCAGCGGGGCCAGTGCACCCAGCGGTCAGCGAACCAGTGCAAAGGGCTGACGGCGTTGACGACGGCGTGGTGGTCACCGGCGGTCGCGGCGTCGCCGAGCGCCGGAAACCAGTGCTCGGCCTCGGCCCGGATCCAGGCATCCGCCTCTTCGACGGAGCCGAAAGCGGAGCCGGCCGTACCGGAAGATTTCGGCTCGAACCACCGGCCGGCGTCGGTGAGTGTCACCAGCAGCCAAGCGGCCATCCGGCGGCGGCTGGCCGCAACGGTGGCGGCCTCGTCGTCCTGCTCGAGGCGCTGCTTCGCGTAGAGCCGGACCAGGTCATGCAACCGGTACCGGCCGCCCTGAGCCGTCTCCACGAGCCCGAGATCCACAAGGTCGTCGAGGTGATCTTCAGCGTCCGGCACCGTCACCTCACCGCTCACGGCCGCCAGCGAGGCGCTGAAGTCCGGGCCCGGTGCCAGCGCCGTGCGCCGGAACACCTGCCTGGTCAGGTCGGGCAGCTGCTCGTAGGAAATCCCGAAGGCCGCCGCGACCTTCAGATCGCCCGCGCTGAGCTGATCCAGCCGGCGCTCGGCGACCGACAACCGCGCGGTCAGATCGGCCGCGCTCCAGATCGGCCGCGAAACGAGCCGGTTTCCCACGATGCGTACCGCCAAGGGCAGCCCGCCCAGCAGATCCACCAAGCTCTGCAAGTCGCGGTCATCCGGCACGTCCGCCCGCTCGGCGAGGATCCGGCTGAGCAGGTTGGACGCGTCGGCGACCGGCATCGGATCCAGGTGAAGCCGCTGTACGCCTACCAGCCCGGCCAGCAGGCGCCGGCTGGTTACCAGGAGCTGGCTGTGCCCACCCCCGGGGATCAGCGGGCGTACCTGCGCCTCTGACGCCACATCGTCCACAATCACGAGCACACGCTTTTCCCGTAGCAACTGCCGGTAATGCCCAGCACGCTCGGCAGCGTCCTCCGGAATCTTGTGGTCCCGTACGCCCAGCGCCCGCAGCGCACGGGCCAGGATCTCGTCACTGCCGACCGGGCGCGCACTCATCCCCAGCGCGTCGAGGAAGTGCACCCCGCCGGGGAACCGGTCGCGCAGGCGGTGCGCAGCCCGTACCACCAGGGTCGTCTTACCCAGCCCGGCGCCACCGGAGATCACCGCCGCATGGGAACTGTCGGCCGGCTCGTCCACCGCATCCACCAACCGGAAGATCCATGCCAGCTCGGCCGCCCGGCCAGTGAAGTCTCCAATGGATCCCGGCAACTCGCACAGGCCCGGCGCGGCGGCCGGGTACGTCGGCCGGGTACGCCCGGCCTTGGCGAGCGCGACGAACTCGTCCCGGTGAACGCCGACAAGCTTGAGCGCGTCGGCGATCAGCGCCACCGTCCGCCGTTGTGGTCCAAGGGCCCGCCCGCGTTCCATATTGCTCAGCGCCCGCGCACTCACGCCAGAGGCCTCGGCCAACTCCTCCAGGGTGAGCCCAGCGGCATGACGCGCCACGCGAAGCGCCGCCGCGAACGAACCCTCGGCGCTCATCCCACCGTCATGGGCCGCCCGGCCACCCGAGCTGGGCAGTTGCGCCGGCCGGGTACTGCTGGGACTCGTTGTGATGTCGGGAGCCGGTTGCTGAGCAAGGATCGCTCGTTGGGCATCGACGAGCACGCGCCCTGGGTCCGCACCCAACTCCTGGCGCAATCGCTCTCGAACACGGTCGTACGCCGTCAGAGCCTCCCATGGCCGTCCGACGGCATTCAGGCATCGCATGACGGACGCCTGTACGGTCTCGTCCAGGGCATGCTCTGCGGCTATGCCGCGCAGGCCTGGCAGGACGTCGGATGCCATGTCGCACAGCAGCGCGTGTTCCGCGGCGGTCACCGCGACCCGGACCCGCTCGTCCTCGATCGCCACCACCATGGGCAAGTCGCGAAACAGTTCGTCGGCGGGCGGCGCGGCGGCGATGCCCAACGCCTGCACGAGCAGTCTGGTCGCCTCATCAACCGAGCCGGTGCGCTGCGCCGAGCCCGCGGCCGCGACGAGGCTGCGAAACTGAAGCAGGTCACAGGACGCCTCATCGACGGCCAACCGGTAGCCGGACCCGGTCGGCAGCAGCCACCGGCCGGCAGCCCGGCGCTCGATGTCCGGCTCGAAGATCCGCCGCAGCACGCCGATGTAGCGGTGGATCTGATTGAGGGCCGTCGCGGCCGGCTCGTCCTCCCACAGCACGCTCAGGAGCTGCCCGATGGTCACCGGCTGTCCACCTGCGGCGAGCAGCAGGCCAAGCGTCGCGCGCTGCTTCGGCGGCCCCAGCGCCAGCTCTACGTCGCCGCGCCACACCCGGACGCCGCCGAACAGGCCGAACCGCAGCGTCGGCTGCGGCGATGAAGTACTGGTCACCACTACATCTTGCAGGAGTCGGAGATGTGGGCGCCGCCCCGTTGTAGCGGTGTCGCGGCCCGCAGGATTCCCCGCTGCGTGGCGAGTTGTGCATCGCCCGGCTCGGGCCGGCCACTCGATGTGCACTACTTGCACACGGCATCGCCCTAGCCTCCGTGACATCCGCATCCGCGCACACCGAGGGAGGTCCTTTGAACCAGAATGCGAACAACGTCGTGCTCGTGCACGGCGGTTTCGTCGACGGCTCCGGCTGGCGGCAGGTCTACGACCGGCTCACCCAGGACGGGCACCTGGTCAGCATCGTGCAAAACCCGACGTTCTCCCTCGCCGGCGACGTCGAAGCCACCCGGCAGGTCCTCGACGCTCAGGACGGTCCGGTGGTGCTCGTCGGCCACTCATACGGCGGCGCCGTCATCTCCGAAGCCGGCAACCACGACCAGGTGGCGGCGCTGGTGTACATCGCCGCCTTCGCCCCTGACGAGGGCGAGTCGGTCAACACCCTCATCGCCGACCCGCCGCCCGGGGCACCGGTGCCGCCGATCCTGCCGCCGCGCGACGGCTTCCTGCTGCTGGACCGGGGAAAGTTCGCCGCGTCCTTCGCCGGTGACCTGCCGGCGCCGCAGGCGGCGTTCATGGCCGACTCCCAGGTGCCGTGGGGCGTGGACGCGCTGGCCGGGGCCGTCTCCAAGCCCGCGTGGCGCGCCAAGCCGAGCTGGTACCTGGTCGCCACGGACGACCGCATGATCCCCCCGCCCGCGCAGCGGGCCATGGCCGAGCGGGCCGGGGCGACCACCGTCGAAACCCCCGGCAGCCACGCGGTGTACGTTTCCCAGCCGGCGGCCGTGGCCGACCTGATCAAGAAGGCCATCCAGGCATCCGCCTGAGTAAGCGACCGCGTCGTGTCCCGGGGCACTGGCCCCGGGACACGTGCCCCGGCACCGCCACACCCATCAACACCGATCGCCGGCCGGCCGTCGGCGTCCAGCGCCAATCCCCCTCGAAGGATCTACTGTGGATCGAAATGGTGATTTCATCGCATTGAGCGACGTGCTCACAAACCCGGACACAGCGACCGACCTTCAGAAGCAGGGTCCGGTCCACCGGGCGACACTGCCCAACGGAGTGCCGGTCTGGTTGGTGGTTGGCTACGACACAGCCATCGCCGCCCTGAACGACGACAGGCTCTCGGCGGCTGCCATGTTGGCGAGCGGGGGCCTCGACGGCGGGAAACTCAACCCGGACATGCGGAACGCGCTGCTGAAGAGTCTGACCAACTCCGATCCGCCGGACCACACGCGCCTCCGTCGCCTGGTGTCCAAGGCCTTCACCGCCCGTCGCGTCGAAGCTATGCGACCGTGGATCAGCCAAGTGATTGACGAGCTGATCGACGGCTTCGCGCAGCACGACCAGGTCGATCTGATGGCCGATTTCGCCGCGCCGTTGCCGATCCTGGTCATCAGCGAACTGCTGGGCATCCCCGAAGCCGACCGGCCGCGGGTCCGAGCCTGGTCCCGGACGATCATCTCCGGCTTCGGCTCGCCCGACTTCGCGGTGCAGGATGCCGTGGCGTTCGTGGAGTACCTGCGCGGCCTGATCGCGCAGCGGCGCGACGATCCCGACGAGGCCCTGATCTCCGCCCTGATACGGGCCAGGGACGAAAGCGACGCCCTCAGCGCGAACGAGCTCACCGCGACGATCTTTCTGATGATCGTCGCTGGACACGACACAACCCTGAGCTTGATCGGTAACGGCGTACACCTGCTCATGAAGAAGCCAGGTCGGGCCGCCCGGCTGCGCGAGGACCCCAGCCTGCTCCCGGCAGCGATCGAGGAGTTCTTGCGCCTGGAAAGCCCGGTTCCGGTGGCCAACTTCCGGGCCGCAGTCAGCTCGTTTGACATTGGCGGGACGCACATCTCGGCAGGCGACCTCGTCGCCATCAGTCTCCAGGCAGCCAACCGGGACGATTCCCAGTTCGCGGACCCCTCCCGATTCGACCCGGCCCGAAGGAAAGGCCGGCATCTTGCCTTCGGCCACGGGATCCACTACTGCCTGGGAGCTCCGCTGGCTCGGCTGGAAGGGGAGCTGGCTATCGGGGCCCTGCTCAAGCGCTTCCCGGATCTGCGGCTCGCGGTTCCCGCCGCCGAACTAACCTGGAGTCAGGCGCCGTTCATACACCGGCTGGACAGGTTGCCGCTCTTGTTGTCCTAGCCGCGATCCGTGGGCAGTCACCAACGACATCGCCGCTGACCTGGCCGTCCAGCTTGGCCCGGACCGAACTGCACATCGACCGGGTCTACCTGGCCTCGACCATCGTCCACGACCGTGGCGAGGAGGGGTCACCATCGACTCCACGGGATGGCGGGTGCGCAACACCACCGACCGGCACACCAGAACCGACGTCACCCTCGATTTCACCACCAACCAACCGCCCTGCCCGCCCGGGTTGACTGAAGCCGGCTGCGAGGACGCCCTTGACGGTGCGGTAGCTGGGATCAGCGACGGCGGTCGCCCTGGCGCAGGCGGCCTCGAGCCGGCCGGGGCCGTGCTTGTCGGCCAGGCCTAGCACGCCCTGCGCGCCGCGCAGCCGGAACAGGGCGTTGACGTCCGGCAGCTCGCCGATCAGCTGGATGCAGGCCGGCCCGATCTCGGCGGCGCCACCCGGTCGGTGTCTTGAGCTGGCATGCGGTACGCGGCCAAGCCCGGACCAGACCCCGCTGCTCGCCCACGTGGACGAGCGCGTCGCCGCTGACCTGCATGAATTGGCCGTTTCCGCGCACGTCCAGGGCAGAGCTGGCTGTTGTCGCCACAGCCAGGCGATCCGACCGCAGCGCGATCTCACCAGCGGCCGTCTCCCGCTCTCGTCCTCCGCAGGCCGCCCGGGCGACTGAGGCGAGCAGTTGTCCTGCGGTCCGAGCAACCGGCACCGAGACAGGATTCTCCACCAACGATGGAGACCAGCAGGCGTGATCAGGCGACCTCCGCACAGGAACTCGGCTCTGATCAGCGTCCCCGGCCGAGTGCATCGCCGGGAAGCGCGGCAGCGTGGGCCGACGGGTGGTGTCGTCGACAACGGGTCCGGCCGCCCACCTACATGCCGGCGATTGCCGACCTCATCTGACGGATCGACCCGGCACGAGGTGAACCAGCGGACCTCCCCACACGTCGTCAGGTGTAGTCGCCGGGCCACACACCGTCCCTTCTGCCTCGGACGCCATGGAGTCCGATCTGAGGAGCAGGCCGCGCGACGTACCCCACCAGCAAGAGCCCTGAACGGCCAAGAGGTGGTTCAGGCGGGAAAGGAATCCATGCGTATCAAGACCATCCTCAACAAGGCGGCCATCGGTGCCGCCATGGTGGCGACGACCATCGCGGCGAGCCTGGCCGCGACGACCGGGCCGGCAGCTGCGGCGATGGGCAAGGGGCGAGTGCAGCTCTGCTCGCAGGGGAACTACTGGTCCTTCCTGAGCTTCGCGGGCAACGGCGCGACAACCGGACTTGTCGCCCCGGGAACCTGCCTGAAGACGGACATTCCTTTCGGCACCTACCAGATCATCGTGACGGGCAAGTGGAACACCTCGGAGTCCACCTGGGAAATGGGGCGCTTCAACGCCACTCCCAACGATGATCCGGGCTACAAGGTCTACACCTACGGCTCGACGGCAAACGGTGGCGCCAGCGCGGGCTGGTACGTGACCAGGGACTGACACCTTCGGTAGTGCGGCGTCCTGATCCCGGCGTCCTGCCGGCTGCATCAGGTGGCTGTCGGTCGGCCCGTCCACAGGCCGGGCCGGCCGGCACCAGGCCGCACTCGACCCACTTCAGAACAACCGTCCGCGGGTGCGCGCGGTCAGCCCGCCGACCGGCAGTTTCGCCAAACAACCTCCCGTCCGGCGGCGCCAGCCTGACCGCTCGACGCGCACGCTGAGCCGCCGCTGCATTGCCGTGAAAAGAGCTGGATCGGAGTGTGGAAATGCGGAGTGTCCTGAGCCCAGGTGAGCGCAGCGCCGAACAGCGGAGCACCAGCAACGATCACGGCAAGGTTTGGCCAGCGGCCGCACGTGCTCTGGTCCCGCAACTCCGATCGCACTCCGCGCGAACCGAAGCTGACCGTGAGTTGACGGACGACAGCTTTCGGCGCTGAGTAACGGCGGGTGCTCGACCTGCGTAACCACCCGCACCGGTAGCGGCAGCTCAAGCAACTTGTCCTGCAACAAGATCCCGGCCCTGGACACCATCGGCGACCGCGGACACGGCCCGGCCGCCGCGACATGCGCCGGCTGCAGGCGGTCACTGCACCGGAGCACTCGCCCTGGACTTCCCGCACGCCGCGCAAGCCCTGCGCATCCGCCGCCGCCGACTCAACCAGGTGGCCGCCGGTCCACCGTCTACGCCATCACGAACCTGACCGCTACCCAGGCCAGCCCCGCCGACCTGGCCGACTGGCTCCGCGGGCGCTGGGCCATCGAAGTGCTACCCCGTGCGGCACCACCTACCGCGAAGACGCCAGCCGGATCCGCACCGGCAGTGCACCCGCGCCGTAACCACCCTGCGTAATCTCGCCATCGGCCTGCTCCGGCTCGCCGGCACCACCACCATCTCCAAAGCCCTCCGCCGGAACAACCGCAACCCGGACCAAGCCCTACAACTCCCAAAGATCACCTGAAGCGGTCATATCCTGACCACGCAAAGCCCTGGTGTCAGGGGCTCGATCTGCCGTTTCGACAGGTTTCCCATGGCTTTGCGAGATACGCCGTTGATTTTGCTGCGGAGAGGGTGAACTCGCGGGTGCGCTGATACGTCGACGGGGATGACGACAGCTCACGCTGCAGGCATGACGGGTGCACGCCTCGCTGGTGTCGGGCTAGCCAGGGGTGGGCGGACCTCGTCGGCCTGGTACGAGCGAGGGTGGGGAGCGAGATGACTGACCTGTCGAGAGTTGGCTCATTCACCTATCACGGAACCTGGAATATCCGTGTGGTGCAGAAGATCTCGGATTGGCCTCAGCGAATCATCATCGAGGGTGCCGTGAATCTGGTGATCGACGCAGTGCTGGGTGCCTCCCGGAAGATCTCCGGTGACACCTGGCAGCTTCGTATTGAGCACAATGCCGGGGGGCTGTGGCGGCCGAACACGTTGTTCGTGCCCGGCCCTCTCGTCACCCGGCGCGGGGTAAAGAAGCAGACAATATTCAGTAAGGACCGTTACTGGCCGGGTGACGCCACCCCGAATGATCTCGTGGTCGAGCTGCGACCCGCGGGTACCGGCATGACCGTGTTCCGGTCGCGGGCGGTGAAAAAGGACCTTACGCCGTGCAAGGACGGACTCCGCGGGCCGGAACCCCGCTATCTCGCGGTGGATCTCCGGAACACCGGACACCGACCCTTTGATTACGACACCCTACTCAACATCACGACGGCAGGGCGAAACGCGCTCGCTGATCACGGTGTCCACGTTCTCGACACATGGTCCGACCAGGACCTGCGGCGCGTTCGGCAAGAGGTGCATGGCGGAGCGGTCAGCGTGCCGCCAATCCCGACCGGGGAACACGCCACCGCTCACTTCCTCATCGACGCGAGCAACTCACGCGCCGGCCAGCCCGGGGTCGAGTTCGAACTTCTGAACGCCGAGGACCTTTCCGACTACGGGCCTTCCGGGCATCGAGCCTCCCTACCCGTTGAGGTTGGCGACGCGGCACCGATCATTGCCAGCATCTCCGAACGGCACGGCCTGGGTGTCAGTACCGGCCGCCTCACCACTGCCCCAGCCGATCCGACGTGGGTCAGCCCTGAAGTCATCTCCCCGCCTGGCCAGGCGCGTATCGGTCGGTTGTCCTGACCGGCGCAAGCGCCTTCCCCGAACCCCCACTCAACTGGCAGCGGATCTCCGACCGGCTGACGGCCTCCATCTATCTGCCCCAGCCCCAAGCGGTCGCCGTGTTGGTCACGCAGGCCGCACCCGAGCAGCCCGGCAGCAGCTCCGCTACCTCGGACCAAGACCATTGGCCCGGTAACCGAGGCCCGGACCTGACTTGCCGTCCCGGCTCAGCCGTGCCGGTCGCGTGCCGGGCCACGTGACCATCAGCCGTGCCAAAGCCCGGCGGTTGACAAACCCAAGGAGGAAGAGTGGAACATGTCTGCAGCGGAATGTTCGCACCCACATCGGCGAGCCGTGCCGCATCGCCGATCCCCAACCGAGTCGCACGGATCGTTGCGGCGGTAGTGGCCGCGGTGGCCGTCGCGGTAGCCGCAGACCCGGCCGCCGCCACTGGGCCACATGCGGCGCAGCTCTCCGCAACCCGCTGCTCGACACACGTTGTCCCGGTTCGGACCGCCGATCCCGGGCCGCACGACCAACTCATCTGGGGCGAGCTGTGCTACCGCGGCGAGGACCCACCGGAAACCGTCCAGTTGCTCGTCCACGGTGCGTCCTACAACCATCTGTACTGGGACTCGCCGGTGCAGAACAACCAGTACTCGTACGTTCGTGCAGCGACGCTCGCCGGCTACGCAACCTTCAGCGTCGATGCGCTCGGAGTTGGCAACAGCTCTGTGCCGCCGTCGAGCGTACTGACGATAGCGGCCGAAGCCGTCGCGCTGCACGATGTGATTACCGCGCTCCGGTCTGGAAAGGCCGGGTCGGCGTTCCGTCACGTCATCTGGGTAGGACACTCGCTGGGTTCGATGGACGGCATAGCCGTAGCGGCCCGCTACCGCGATATCGATGCATTGATCGTGACGGGTCTGCTTCATGGTCAAAGCGCCGAACAATCGGCGGCATTGGCGGCTCAGGTATATCCGGCGACTGACGACCCCAAGTTCGCCGCGTCCGGGCTGGACTCCGGATACCAGACGTTCCGCCCTGGCGGCCGGGCGCAGCTGTTCTACGATCCGAGCACGGCAGATCCGGCGATACTGCAGATGGACGAGCAGACCAAGGACGTCGTCGCGTTCACCACGAAGCTGGCAGAGGTCGCCGCCCTGCTGTTCCCGATCCGTCCAGAGGACGGCCTGACTCATGAGGTCAACGTGCCGGTGCTCGTCGTGGCGGGCCAGCGCGATGCGATGTTCTGCGGGGCAGATTGGATCGACTGCAACTCGGCGACCGCGGTACGCAACTACGAAGCCGAGCACTACGGACCGAATGCCCACCTCCAGGCCGTGGTCATTCCCGCTACCGGACACTGCCTGACATTGTCGACCACTGCGCCGCTCACCCACGCCGCGATGTTGGCTTGGACATACTCGGCGGTCCGGCCGTGACTCCCATCATCGCCCGCGACCCCGTACCGGACGGGTTGGCCGTCCCGCAGACGAAGGCGTCAGGGGTCTTCCCCCGTACCATTCTGCGCACAGGGGCTTCCATCAGACGACGCGAAGAGGTTGCCGCCGTACGTGATGCCGCCCAGCCACGAACTGGATGCGCAGCTCCGCGCCAACTCCGCCCAGACCTTGATGGCAGTGCGTACGGACGCGGCCTGCCCGCCCAGCGTGCGAGGCGTAGCCAGCCGGAAGAAATCCCGCGGCAACGGCTGGAACCGGAGTTGTCCGTCGGTGGTGCCGTCCGCTCGGGGTGTGAGGTCCTTCTCTGGGTAGATGCCGGCGACGGCGATCGCGCCACCGGGATTGACCAAGCGGGCAGCGTCCGCGAATACCTGGTCGGCGCGCTCGCGGTCGGCGTGGGCGCGGTCGTGGGCCTGCGGCAAGTTCGTTTCCGCCCATGCCTGCCCGCGGACGAAGGGGCGAATCCACCATTGACGGCGTCCGGCGCCCATGACCAATGCAGTCAGCCTTGCGAGTACCAAATCGGCCTCGGCGTAAACATGCTCGGTTGGGCCAGTGGAAATGTCGTGCTGGCGCACCTGAGCGCCAGCCCCTCAAGCCCAGGCAGCGATGCCGGCGGTCAAACGGATGGCCGGTGCCGGTAACGGGAAGGCCGCTGGACGACCAGCAACAGCCGAGACGAAAGCACCCAAGGCGGCAGAGGGGGCCGCCCTGCAAGGCGGCATCGGATGACATCTGCGAGGTCCCGCACCGTGTTCGCACCGATTCCCTGCTCGTCGTCGCCGAGGACCAGGTCCAGGCCGTCCAGGTGGACCATCAATGACCAACGTCAACGATCGGCCGAGGTGCCTGGCTGAACGTCGCGCCAGGCCCAGCAACCATCAGCCGCCCAGCCAGATCGAGGCCCGCTTGATGTACGCGAGCTGTGCGACGAAGGCGACCAGTGCGACCGCCACACCGAGCGCGATCGCCAACGCGGCGGATCCGCTGGCCACTCCGGTCACGAGGGTCGCGCCCACGCCGATCAGCAGTGCGTTGACGGCGCCCACCATGGCCGCCGTCGTCAGTAGCAGTTGCCAGCGAGAGGCGGTGCTGCCGACCGCCGCCGCGATCGTCTGCGTATCGCCCTCGCCGGTCACCGCGTCGGTGAAGAAGTCGTGCTCGCCGGCGAACTGGCGGTGGTAGTAGGCGCGGATGTGCTGGATGCGCTTGAGATTCAGCGAGTTCTCCACCATGTTTTCAACTAGCCGGGCGAAGGTGAGCAGCCCGGTGATTACCAGGGTCGGCAGCACCGCGCCGAGGTACGGCTTGATCAGGTGTCCGCTGCTGGAGACGAAACCCAGCCCGATCAGCGCGGCGGACAGCAGTGACAGGAACACGGTCGCCCGCCCGACGGACTCGGTGATCGTGGCGCTACGCGCGGTCTGGAGCACGAAATGCTCGGTGGTCAGGGCACTGAGCAGCCCCTGCTCGCGCGCATCCTGCTCCATGCCACCGCCCCCTCCGGTGCTGGCCGCCCCTCCCATTCCGGGAGGAAAGGCTCTTCGCCTGGTCAACCACGCTGTCCCGCTGTTCAGGGCCGGCCATGGTGGCGGACGACAAGACCAGGCCTCGATGACGGACGGGCCGCCCGGGACTCGTGGATACGGGCCGCCCCCTCACATCCTTGAAGACGAGGAGTCGGCTCGCGGGACATCGCGGAAATTGGAACGGGGGGCCTTCCGGCCTCCTCAGGCCGTCGGGCTGACGACGGGCGACGGGCGACCATCGGCTGAGGGCTTGTTCTGCACGTCGGCGGCCGTGTCATCGCCCGCGCCCATGGTGTCGGCCATGACGTGGTACGACGCGCTGCCGGCAGAGATCTCCCGGAGGGCCGGTTGATGGTCCCGTACAGCGGTGTCACGCCGGTGTACTGGCTCCTTCCGACCGGCGGCGGCGGGTGAATGGTCTCGGCGGCGGGCCGCCATCGGCATTGAGCAGCACGACAGCGGCGTGGTCCTCGCTGAATGGTGGCAGGAGATCACCGAAGACGACCTCGACGACGAAGCCGGCAGCGACCTCGGCTACCTCGATCCGGTCGGCGTACGGTGGCCCGGCCTCACGCTCACCCCCGACCGGCAAGGGCCGGTGGAGAGGTGCCGTCGGACGAGGCCGAAGTGTGGCGGCAGCGGCCCGACCAGAGCAACGAGGAACGGGTCCTCGGGGGTCCCGCACGGGGATCTGCCTGCGAAAAGGGGGTGTTCAGCTGCCTATTCGCGGGCTCTGACGGCGACGTCGAGGTGCCATCGAGTGTGACGGCGGACGCCGTACGGAGCTGCTCAGCTACTCCGCGAACGACAAGAAGCTCGAGCCTCTGCCGTCGACGCCATTCCTCGGCGGCGCGGTACTCATGAACGGTGACGGCCGGGAGTATGTGGAGGTGCCCCGGAAGCGCGGCGTGGGAATCGAGCCGTTCGCTGACGGCAAGGCGTCGGATGTGGCGAGTCCGTCGTGCTGGTGTGGTCGCCGGCAACCGTGGGCGACCGGCTGTTCTTCATGACCGCACCCGACTCCCCCGGCAGGTTGCCGATGGGTGCCGGGGTGGCGGTCGCCCGGTCTCATCCGTCAGGCCGCCGCCTGACGGGCGGCCGTCGCACATCTGGTCGGGACGGCGGCGCCTGGACCCAAGTTGGACGGCGCCGGGCGCGCGGTGTGACCATCGTCCTCGTGACACAGCACGCCCTCCTGGGCCGAGACGCCGAACTGCGTAGCCTGCTCGCGCTGCTGGACGGCCTGAAGGAGGGCGGCGGGGCGCTCGTGTTGAGCGGCGCGGCAGGCGTCGGCAAGTCGGCGCTGCTCGGGGCCGTCACGGCCGAGGCCGTGGCCAGGGGCGCGCGCGTGCTGACCGTGACCGGCGTGCTCGCCGAAGGCCGGGTCCCCTATGAGGGTCTGCGCAGGCTGCTCGCGGGGAGCGGGCTCGCGCCCGGCGACCTCGACGGCGGGCCGCTGCGCACCGCGATGACCGTGCTGCACCGGCTGTCCGCACTCGCTGCGGACACCCCCGTCGTGCTCGCCATCGAAGACGCGCACTGGCTGGACGAGCCGAGCTGGGAAGCCCTCGCGTTCGTCGCCCGCCGGCTGAGCGCGGACGCGATCGTGCTGTTGGCGGCCCTGCGCGACGACGCCGACTCCCAGGCCAAGCTCGCCGCCTCGGGACTGCCCGCACTGACGGTGCCGCCGCTGACCGACCGAGCCGCCGCAGAGCTGCTGGCGAGAGTCGCGCCCGACCTCGGCATCGCGTTACGCGCCCGTGTGCTGACGGAGGCGGCAGGCAACCCGCTCGCGCTGATGGAGTTCGCCGCCCTGGCCTCCCGGCAGGACCAGGAGGTGCTCGCCTCGAGCAGAGCGAGATCGGCTACCAGCAGTACGTGCGGCTGTGGGCGCTGCCGCACCTGGCGGAGGCGGCGCTGCTCAGCGGGCGGCAGGCGGAGCTTCGCGCGGTCGCCGACGAACTCGCCCCGGTGATCGAGGAGGGCGCGTCGCCGGTCGGGCGCGTCGCGGTCGCGTGCGTCAGGGCCATCACCGCGTCCGACGAGGCCGCCGAGGAGCTGTTCGCGCACGCGCTGCGCGAGGACCTGGTGGGCTGGCCGTTCGAGCGGGCGCGGCTACGGCACGCCTGGGGCGCGTGGCTGCGCCGCCAACGCCGCGCGACCGAGGCCAGGGCACCGCTGCGCGCGGCGGCCGAGGCATTCGACGCGCTCGGCGCGGTGCCCTGGTCGGAGCGCGCGCTGCGGGAGCTGCGCGCGAGCGGCGAGCGGATCCGCCGCAAGCACGACGCCCGCGACCGGCTCACGGCCCAGGAGCGCCAGATCGCCCAGCTCGTCGCCGAAGGCCTGACCAACCGCGAGATCGGCCAGCGGCTGTTCGTCTCGCCCCGCACGGTCAGCACGCACCTGTCGCACATTTTCCCCAAACTCGGCATCACCACCCGTGGCGAGCTGAGCCGTCTCATGACCGCGCGGGAAGGCGATTACATCATTTGACGTACGCGAGGGGAGCTGCCCGGTTCCTAGCGTGGGACGCGTTTCCAATCCTTCTCCCCTCGTAGAGGAGCGTCATGATCCGCAACGTCGTGCTCGTCCACGGCGGCTTCGTCGACGGTTCGGGCTGGCAGGCCGTCTACGACCTGCTCGTCGCCGACGGCTTCCGCGTGTCGGTCGTGCAGAACCCAACCCTTTCCCTGGCCGGGGACGTCGCCACTACCCGCCAGGTCGTCGACGGCCTGGACGGCCCGTGCGTCCTGGTCGGCCACTCCTACGGCGGCGTCGTCATCAGCGAGGCCGGCACCCACCCCAACGTCGCGGCACTCGCATACATCGCCGCTTTCGCCCCGGACAAGGGCGAGTCGGTCAACACGCTCATCGCCGACCCGCAGCCCGGCGCGCCCGTCCCGCCGATCCTGCCCCCGGTAAACGGGTTCCTCTTCCTCGACCGGGACAAGTTCGCCGCCTCCTTCGCCGGGGACCTGCCCGCCGACCAGGCGGCGTTCATGGCCGACTCGCAGGTCCCGTGGGGCGTGGACGCCCTCGGCGGCGCAGTCACTGAACCTGCGTGGCGCGGCAAGCCGTCCTGGTACCTGGTGGCGACCGACGACCGGATGATCCCGCCGCCCGCCCAGCACGCCATGGCGCAGCGCGCCGGGGCGACCGTCGCGGAAACGCCAGGCAGCCACTCGGTCTACCTGTCGCAGCCCGCCGCGGTCGCCGACCTCATCCGCCAGGCCGCCGCCTGATCACGGCCGTCATCGGCATCGCACCAGAAAGACCATCATCATGAACGGATTGCGATTCACCCTGCGCCGCGCAAGGACCTTGCTGGCCGCCGCCGCCATCGCCACCTCGATGGCGATAGTCGGCTCGGCCGGGGCGACGCGGCAGCCGCACCCTCCGTGAGCAACGAGCCGGTCAAGCCCAAGCCGACCGTGGTGCTCGTCCACGGCGGCTTCGCCGACGCGACATCAGCTGGACCGACGTCACCGACCGACTCCAAAAGCGCGGTTACGCTGAGGCAGCGACCTGGCACACCATCCCCTCGTGGGGGCTCATCGCCACCCAGGACAAGGCGATTCCCCCCGCGCTGCAGCGCTTCGAGTACCAACGTGCCCGCTCCCGGACCGTGGAAGTCGCCGCATCCCACGTCGCGATGATCAGCCACCCGGACGTCGTGACGGACCTCATCATGAGCGCAGCCAACACCACCAGCTAGACCAGCACGCCGGACCAGCGAAGGTCCCTGGGACAAGCCGACTCCGCGAAAGTCCCAGGGGCCGCCACGCACTACCACGCCACTTACCGGCCCGGCTGCAAGAGGTGCGCCCAAGACCCGGACCACAGAGCCCGGACACAGCCGGGGTCACGGCCCACAATGAGGCTCGGCGGCCCTCGGCGCCGCACCCCGGTGAGTGGGCAGGACCCGTCGATACTGCGAGGCGGTGGCCGCAGGCCACCGCCTCGCATCACCGTCCTTCCCCTGCTGATCGGGCGCTACTGGGGCTGCTTCCGGGTGAGCGCACGCCGAGTAGCAACACCGAGCCACACGAGACAACCGGCTTCGCAGCAAGCTTTCGGTCCACGGCGGCCATGCACACCAGGTGATCGAGCAAGGCCGCCATCTCGGCGGCCGACCACCATACGGCTACCGGGTAGCCGCGGCAGGCAGCCGCCAGGAGAGACCCGGTACGCCCAGGTCGGCGAGCGTGACGGTACGCGCGGCGGCCGTCTGCGCGATGCGATCCGCGAACCGGTGCGCCTCCCATGCCGAACGGTCGGGCAGTGTTTCCACCAGGCGAGTCATCGCCGCCCGCACCTCCTCCGGCACGTCGTGCCCGCGCCGCTCCAGGTGCTTCACCACCAGGATGGCCAGGTCGTCCAGGGCGTAGTCGGGCATGTCCCACCGTTGGGCGAAGCAGTCCCGCAGCACGGGGTGGTCGGCGAAGAGCCGGACGAGCCCCGTCGGCTCCCCGGTCAGCACCAGCAGCGGGTCGCCAGGGCTCTGCCGGGCCGCCTCCGCGAGCGCCTCGGCGAGCTCCGCCCGCAGCTCCAGGCCGTCGTCGCCGTCCGGTTCCTGGTCGTGATGCCAGTGGAGTACGCCGCCGAGCGCCTCCGCGAAGGCCACCTGGCCCAGGCTGCGGGCCTGGCCGGGCCATTCGGGCCGCAGTTCCCGGGAGGAGCGCACCTGGACCAGTTGACCGGCGGTGGTCAGACCCACCTCGGTGACGGCCTGCGCGTAGAGCGCGGCGAGCCGGGAGCGGCCGGTGCCGCGCCGGCCGGAGATGACGACGTTTCCGCTGTGGCCGGGCGACCGGCGCCTCGTCCGGAGGTCGCACAGGTGCACGACGGTGTCCGCGAGGGACTGCTGGATGTCCGTCACGCCGGTCATCGCGTTCAGCCGCTGCCAGGTCCGGCCGGCGCGCAGCGCGCCACCCGGGTCGCGGGTGGGATCGGGGGCAGTCGCCTGCTCGACGGGCAGCTCACTGAGCAGCGCGAGCTCCGGCTGGACGTCGGCAGCGGTGAGGCGGTTGATCTCGCTGTCCTTGCCGGGTGGGCTGGACGCGAGCCGCGACGCCTGGTTGGTGACCATGGCCTCGAACAGCTTGCGAGCAACGCGGCCGTTGCCGAACGTCGCGTTCTTCGGTACTCGCTCGAAGTAGGTGGTCAACGCCTCGACCGCGTCGTCGGTCAGCTCGTAATAGTGCTTCAGGCACAGGTTGGTCGTGATGGTGACCAGTTCGCCCACGCTGTAGTTGGGGAACTCGACCGTACGCGTGAAACGTGACGCCAGACCCGGGTTGGACGCCAGGAACCGCTCCATCAACTCGGAGTAGCCGGCCACGATGACCACGAGTTCGTCGCGGTGGTCCTCCATCATCTTCATCAAGGCGTCGATCGCTTCCTGGCCGAAGTCGGGACCGGACCCGCCGGTGCCGGCGGTCAGCGTGTACGCCTCGTCGATGAACAGGACCCCGCCGAGCGCCTTGGTGACTAGTTCGGTGGTCTTGATGGCGGTGGCGCCGATGTACTGTCCCACGAGGTCGGCCCGAGCCGCCTCGATCATGTGGCCCTTGCTGAGGACGCCCAGTTCCGCGAGCACGGTGCCATAGAGGCGGGCGACGGTCGTCTTTCCGGTGCCCGGCGGGCCGGCGAAGACGAGATGTCGGCTCATCGGCGGCATGGGCAGACCGAGTTCCTGCCGTCGTTGCGACATCCGGATGAGGTTGATCAGTCCGGTGACTTCGCTCTTGACCTCGGAGAGCCCGATCAGGTTCTGCAGCTCGCCGAGCGGTCCGGTCAGATCGGGGCCGTACGCCAGCCCTGGCTCTCCTTCGTCGGCGAACGCCGGCATTGCCCGGTCCGATGAGGACGGTGCTGCCTCGGCCCGGCTCCGGGACGGGTCGGTGGTCAGCGTCTCGACGGTGACCTGTCCGCCGGTGGGCTGACGGACGGCTTCGCCGCCGTTGTCGCGTACGACGCACTTGGCGATCCAGACCCGCTCGGTGGTCGCCACATGGACGCCGTCCCCGCTGCTGCCGAACACCTCCAGCCCGGACAGATCAGCCCGGGTACCCGCGCCGAGGTGGATGCCGTGCCGACGGGCGCCGCGGACGCGGCAGTTCGCTGCGTTGAGGGTCGCGGTGCCGATCACCTGGATGCCGTCCTCATCGGCGTCGATGATCTCGCTGTCACCGACGGCGACCTGCGCCGCCCCGGAGGTGCCGTCGACCAGCAGGCCACCGCCGCGCAGGCGGAGCGCGGCGAGCGTGGCCCGGGAGGCGCTGACGGTCAGAGCGGTGGCTCCACCCACGGTGGTGACCTGCAGGTCGTTGATCGTGGCCTGCCCGTTGGCGGTGATCGACAAGCCGGGTGTGGTGCCCACGTCGAGCGTCACCTCGGTGGCTTCGATCCGGCCACCGGTGACGACGAGACCAGCCCCCGTACGCGCCGTCGCCGTGCTGCCGACGATGGCGAGTTGCGAATCCGGCCCGACCGTGCCGACGGCTTCGCTTGTGCCCTGGACGGTGGCGCCGTCGAGGCGCAGCACGGCCGCCCCGTCGACGGCGACGCCGGTCGGCGCGTCCTCGATGACGCAGCTCGTCAGGCGAGGCGCCGCCTTCCCGGTCGCCCGGACGGCAGTGTTTCCGGCTTCCCGGAACACGCATCGCTCGAACACCGGCGCGGCTCCGTCGGCGATATGAGCGGACTGCACCTTGGCGCCGATGAATTCGGAGTCAGCCACCGCGACACCGGCCTCACCGCGTACAAATATGTCCACGCTGGCGCTGTCGCGGACCGTGAGCTGGCTGACCCGCACCTGGGCCTGCTCCTCGACCACCACGGCCGGTTTGCCGGCCTCGGTGATCGTGCAGTTCTCGACGATGGACCGGCCCTGGCCGTTGACGCAGAGGGCGTTCCCGCCGGTGCGGCGGATCGTGCAGCGGCGCAGCACCAGGGCTGCGGACTGGCCCACCACGACGGCCGAGGTGACGACGTCGGTGATGAGAGTGTCCTCGGCGGTGCTGGTCGCCGCGGAGGTGACGACGATACCGGCCCCGCCGGTGCTGCCCACCTCACACGCCCTCAGGGCGAGCGCCCCGTCCAGCCGCGCGAGAAGACTGGCCCACGACGCGCCGGTGATGTGACACTCGTCCAGCACCGCCTCACCGCTGTACACGTCGACGGCGGCCAGCCGGGTGTCGGCCGACGACAGACGAAGCCCCCGCAACTGCGCACCCTCGCCTGCGATGACCAGTACGCTGCCGTCGCGCGCGTGCACGTCGACGACATCGGCGGGGCTCGCAGCCACGATCGCCACCCGGCGGGACACCACGAGATTCTCCTCGTAGCGGCCGGAATGCACCATGACGGTGTCGCCGTCCGCCGCTTGGGCGAGGGCCGCCCCGATCGTGGTGTGCGCGCCCGGACGATCCTGCGCCACCACGAGCGTCTGTCGGTTCATCGGAATTGCGGCGTGGAAACCCGGCCGTTTACGGCCGGGAGGAAACGCCGCTTCCTCCCCTCAGTCATCGTCTTACATGCACGGTTGGTAGGATGTGAGGCGTGGGTGAGGTGGTGAGCGGGCGTACAAGTACCGCTTCTACCCGTCCCCTGAACAGGCCGAACAGTTGAACCGGACGTTCGGATGCGTGCGTGTGGTGTACAACCGGGCGCTGGAGGCACGTACCCGCGCGTGGGCGGTCGACCGCCAGCGCACCACGTACGTGCAGTCGTCGACGTGGCTGACCGAGTGGAAGCGCACCGAGGACCTGGCGTTTCTGAACGAGGTGTCCTCGGTGCCGTTGCAGCAGACGCTGCGGCACTTGCAGGCCGGGTTCGCGGCGTTCTGGGACAAGCGCGCCCGGTACCCGAGGTTCAAGTCCAAGCGCAGGTCGCGGGCGTCGGCGGAGTACACCCGTTCGGCGTTCCGGTGGCGTGACGGTCAGCTCACGTTGGCCAAAATGAACACCCCGCTGAACATCGTCTGGTCCCGGCCCCTGCCCGAAGGCGCGGAACCCTCCACGGTCACCGTGTCCCGCGACGCTGCCGGCCGCTGGTTCGTATCCCTGCTGGTTGGGGACCTGACCGTGAAGCCGCTCCCGGCCGTCGCGGCGGAGGTCGGTGTGGACGCGGGCATCACCAGCCTGATCACCCTGTCCCACCCGATTCCCGGAATGAGCGACGAGCAGGGCAAGGTGGCCAACCCGCGTTATGGGCAGACCGACCGGCGCAAGCTCGCCAAGGCGCAGCGGAACCTGGCCCGCAAACAGAAGGGCTCCAACAACCGGGCCAAAGCCCAGCTCACGGTGGCCCGGATTCATGCCCGTATCGCCGACCGGCGGCGGGACCACCTGCAGAAGCTGACCACTCGACTCGTCCGTGAGAACCAAACGGTCGTGATCGAAGACCTCAGCGTGCGTAACATGCTCCGCAATCGGCGCCTGGCCCGCGTCATCTCCGACGCGAGTTGGAGTCAGTTTCGGAGCATGCTGGAGTACAAGGCCGCCTGGTACGGGCGCACTGTGATCCCCGCCGACCGGTGGTATCCGTCGTCCAAGACCTGCTCGACGTGCGGGCGGATCAACACCACCCTCGCACTCAACGTGCGCACCTGGACGTGCCCCGGCTGCGGGGTTGAGCACGACCGGGACATCAACGCCGCGCGCAACATCCTCGCCGCCGGGCTGGCGGAGAGGTAAAACGCCTGCGGAGCTGATGTAAGACCTCAAGGGAAACCTCCCGGCAAGGCAGTCGGCGACGAAACAGGAAACTTCACGGGCGACCGTGAGAACCCCGGCCGCCCTTCAGGGCCGGGAGGATGTCAACGGCCAGCCTTCCTCACACCATGCCCGGCAGCGCACCGAAACGGGGTGCCGCCGCGAAACCGATCCGGCCCACCGGTGTCCCTTGGGCCCATCGCTCGACCACGCCCCGCAGCGACGCGACGGCCAATTCGTCGAAGGATGCCCGATTGTTGTCCACCCGGCCCTGAGCGTCGATCTCGTCGGTGGCGAGCTCACGCATCAGAATCCGGCCCCGGACGCCGTCGCCGCCCCGCTCCACCTCGAGGAGCTTGAAACTCGTGCCCGGGACGAAGAGCACCCGGTTCTCCACGCCCTCGTTGCCGTCGGGTTCGAGCAGACGAGTACGCCGGGCGGTCATCGACCAGATCAGCACGTCGACCTCGCCCTCCTGACCGGCCACCGGTGCGGTCAGCGCGTTGACGAAGCCCCACTCGGTGAACACCTTGCGGGAAGCCAGCAGCTCCCACGCCTCCGGCGTCGGCGAGGCGGCGAAGACCGTGGCGCCCCGGTGCGACGGCAGCCGGTTCAGGCCGGACACCACGCATCGGGCGGCCGGCACGTGCGGGCCGAGGGAGCCCGATCGCAGCCCGGCGTCGATCGCCGTGCCGCGGCTGGTCAGGTAGAGACGAACGGCTACGGCGTCGGTGAGGATCTCCTGCGACGTGCGCGGGTTGTCGCCCTGGAGCCCGGGGTGTTCGGACAGGATCCGGGTCAGGGCGCTGGCCATGGCGTCGAAATCCGTGGCGAGCGTCTTCCGCAGCCACCCTCGTTCGTCGTCGAGGCCGCGACTCGACAGGAGCGCGGACGCGGCAGCCTCGGGCACCGGCTGGAGCCGCGTCACAGCGGCCCGATCGGTGGCCGGGGAGTCAGGTACAGGTGCGGCCGCGGTGACCGGACGCGTCGGGGTCAGGTTTTCGACGGGCGTCGAGGCCGGGACCGGTTGCGACGGCGAGGCGGGCGCTTCCGGCTCCCACGCGGGCGTGGTCGTATGGCGTACCACGCCCGGGTCGGTCGGCGGCGGCGGAGCCGTGCGGCCCGGCAGCCTGATTCTCAGCGAGTTCGCGGCGCTCAGTGCGGCTCGCTGCGGCGTGACCTCCTGCTCCGCCGTTCCGGCAGCCGCCGAAGGCGGTTCCACCACCGAGACGACGGGCGTGGGAACCGCGACCGGCTGGGCCGGTTCGGGCGGAACCGATTCGAACGGAACCGACTCGGTACGCGCGGGTTCCCGGTCGCGCCGCAGCGCCACCGTCTTGTCGTTCGCGAGCATCGACGTCGGGGCGACCGGCACGGCACCAACGGTGCGTTCCGGCTCGACGACGGCAGTCTCCGCCTCGGCCGACTGCGACGTGTCGTAGACGGTCGGCGCGAAACTGTGCCGCTGGACGTCGTCCGCCTGTCCGCCGGCCGGCCCTGGCATCCGCACCACCGTTGCCAGCAGCTCCGACGCGGGCAGCAACTGGCTGCGGCGCCGCGTCTCCGGGTCGAGCCGGGCCACGATGTCTTCGGCCAGGTCCCGCATCCGGGTTGCCAGTCGGGCGGTGCCGTCCTCATAGATGATCGTGTTCCGGTTCGGATCGGTGCGGCGGGCCCGGACGGCATCGGCCCCCCTCGGCGCCTGGACCGGGCGCATCCACAGCCCGGCCTGGACCACCTCGACCTCGGCATCCGGGGCGTACCAGTACACCATGGGGCTGAGCTGCTCACTTGTCGCGAGTGGGGGCCGGTGGCTGACGATGGTGGGCAGGGCCGGCTTGTCTGTGGGGACGGCGCGCGGCAGATAGCGAAGCTCCCGGACGAACATCTGCCAGCCGAGCTCGCCGTCGGCGTCGATGGTACGGACCTCGGGGTCGACCGAAGACCCCATCGGAATGCCGGTGTAGCAGCCGATGGGCGACTTGAGCAGGTCAGCGAGCGTCTGCCAGAACTGCTCCCCCTTCGGCTCCACCGGACCATAGCGCGCAAACCGCACCCGGGACCGCGACGACGAGTCCAGGCTCCGCCAGAAGCGAGCGACATCGTCCGTCGACAGCGGTGGGGTGCCGGGGCAACCAAGCACCACGGTGAGCGTCTCCGGATGACACGGCACCGCGGTGACCAGCCACTCCCGCCGCCGCGCGATCGCAGCATCGTTGCGGGTGTCGTGGATCCATGCGCCCCCCGGCAGCGGGTCGACGACCCCCGTCGAACTGGTCGGCCAGGACTCGGCGACGACCTGGTCCCACGCGGGCCGCGGGAACCGCTGTGCCTCCCACACCGGAGGCCGGTTTGGGCGATAACGAACCCATCCGCTGCCCGGTCCGGGATGGACGAGCATGGCACCGGCGGCGCCCCGGATGAGCCGCCCATGTGGCGCGACAACCTGCCGATTGAGCCGCTCCGCCAGCCACTGCCCGGCGAGCGGGGCGACCTCGTGTTCCTTGCCGCAGATCACGAGCCGCACCGGCCGACGACGCCGGGGCAGCGCGGCGCCGATCGCCTCCCAAACCCCGATCGGCAGCTCGCCCGGCATGTCGAGCACGACGATGTCATGCTCGGGATCGGCGGCGACCTCCATCGTCAGCGCCTGCGCCTCTTCGCTGATCCGCTCGGCGAAATAGAGCACGAGCGCGTTGCCGACGGTACGCCGCTGCACCTCGAGCGCCCCCTTGGAACGCCGCAGCAAACCTTTCGCCCTTGAGTTCATCGTCTTCCTAGCCTCTCGGTGTTCCCGCCGTACGCGCCGCGATCGCCTCCCGGCTCAGTTCCGGACCGGCCGGCAGCCGGGCCACCAGCCAACCGGGCAGGCCCACCGGCCTGACTTTGCCGAGCTTGAGCGCCTGAACGCTGTCACTGTCAGGCAGGCGGTACGCGACTCCGGCGTCGGAGATGAGGTAGATCGGGACGGACCGCGTGGCCGTCCGCTGCGGTACGGGCAGCCCGTAGACCACCAGGCCCGAGTCCGGGCGCAGATACCGGCCGCCCTGAACGTCCACGGCGGCGGTCTGCCGGTCGGCGAGCACGAGGGTCGTCGTGACCTCCTGACGGTCCGAGCTTTGGCGCAGGCAGACCGCCCGGCCGCTCAGCGGCTCCAGCCGAGCGTGGACGAGGTCGGGCACCCGGCCGAGCAGGGAACGGTCGTCCGACCGCGCCGCGGTGGCGACCTGCGTCGCGGTCAGCGACACCGGTTGCCGGCCGGTGGCCGCCTGCAGCAGCAGGAACTCCGTCGCGTCGACGGGCGTGAGACCTTGCCTGGTCAGCACGAACAACTGGTCGTCGCCGCTGCCGACGCCGTCCTGACGGTAGAGCTGTCCGATGAGGTGCGGCGCGCCCGCCACCGCTGGGCCGGGCGTTCCGGCGCCGGGCAGGCGGGCGGGCGCGATGTCCGGCCCGTCGGGCAACGCCGAGAGCCAGTCCGCGGGGGCGGTGACCGGCTGCTCGCTGGTGAGGCCGAGGGCGGCGATCACCGTGCCGTCGCCGACGGGGTGCTTGGTGCCCGATCGGACCAGGTAGCGGGACGTGTGGTCGGTGACGAGGACGAACCGGTCGGCGTCGAGCGGAGTGGCGGCGGCGTTCGGGTCGAAGTTGATGCCGATGGGCAGAGTCGCGGCGCCCCGGGCACCCGGTGCATGCTGATCCGGCGGGGACTGCTCCGCTGGGCCGGGTGCCGGGACGCTGCCCGGTGGCGGCGGGGTGCCCCCGGTGGTCGTCGTGCTGTCGGCCGAGGGCGGCACCGGCCCGACCCCCGACAAGCAGGCAAGCCACGGACCGGCCACGATGTTGCCGGTCGCCGGCGGGGACTGCGGCGCGTCCACCAGCCCGATCATCGAGCCGCGCGGTACGCCTGCGAGAGACTGGGCGGACACCAGCCTGATCGTGCTGCCACTACCGGCGAGGAGCATCGCGGAGGTCAGGTTGGGCACCGGCCGCAGCCGGCCCTCGAGGTAGAGATAGCGGTTGCCGGTCTGCTTCTCCACGACGATCGTCCCGCTGGCGCGCCAGTCGGTGTTGCCGCCCGGCACGAGCCAGCCGTAGACACCGAAGCCCACCAGCGCCAGGACCGCGATGAGCACACCGGCAAGCAGCCCGACCAGCGCCCGGCGGGCGGGAAGCTCGTCGCTGCTGGGGTCGCCGAGCACCAGAGCCGAACTCATCCGTCCCATCTGGAACTGATGGGCGTGCACGTGGTCGCGTTGGGTCTGCATCGCGATTACCCGAACAGTCCACGGGCCCAGCCGTACAGGCCGAGCAGTTGCAGCAGCAGAGGCAGCACGGCGAGCGCCGTGACGACGTCGAACACGGTCGCCATGAACTCCCAGATCGGCAGGAGCCGTCGCGGCCACGGCCGCAACGCCGCGAGCAGCAGCGCGGCGAACGTGACGCCGAGGAGGCCGAGGAAGGCGCCCCGCCAGGAGTGGTCGAGCAGCCCGGAGGCGGCCAAGGCGAACATGACGCAGCCGGCGCTGCCCGCGACGCTCAGCGGGATGCGTTGCCATACCCCGAGGAACTGCCGGGCCCGCAGCAGCAACGAGCTCGCGATCATGCCGGCGACGCCCCACGCCGCCCAGCTGCGGTCACCGATCAAGGTGAAGAGCAGGAACGGCATCACGACCGACACCGCCGTCACGATCACACTCAGGTAGACGTCAGCGGCCTGGGCGCGAGACTCGACGACGTCCGAGGGCGCCGGATCGCTGTCGATCTTCAGCTCCTCGCCCGTACGCGGCAGCTGCGGGCCGCGAAGCCGGGCCGCGCGCAGCACGAGCTTCGGGGCGAAGACGATCACGGTGAGGCCGAGGGTCGCGACCACCGCGGCGGCCTGGACCAGGCTGAGTCCTACGCCGAGATACATCCACGACGTCGAGAGCGTCGTCGCCGCCGTGGCCAGTACGCCCATCGGCAGCGCGTACGGCAGCCGCTTGTCCCACAGCCGTCCCAGCACGACCGGGAGGGCTGCGGTGAGAGCGGCCCCGACGCAGCCGCCGAGCAGCGCGGTGGACGTCAGGCGGATCGCCTCGGGATCGCCGTCGAGCACGTTGACACCGGTCAGCGCACCGAACGCGCACGCGCCGGCGCACAGCAGCTGGGCGAGGGCACCGTCCGCTCGTCGCCGAACGGCGAGGACCATGCCGACGATCAACGCGACACTGACGGACGCGCCGACGGCGTACTGGAGGGCGAGGGGACCCCGGTCGAACAGCACGGCGCCGATCAGCGCGAGCTGGACCATGGACAGGACGAGGAACAGGTAGCGGCGATACTCCGGCTGCCATCGGTCGGACCGCCGATTGATCACCGTGGCGATGCCGTCGGCGAGGTCGTCGAAGTCCAGCTCCGGCAGGGTGTCCTCGGCGGCGCGCAGATGCAGCTCCTCGCCGTCGAGCCAGTCCAGCGTCTCCGGCGTGCCGTTCGGGTCGAACGGTCGCTCACCCAGCCGCTGCAGCACCCAGGGGCGTCCACCGCCCAGGTCGCTGAGCCCGTCGCCGTCGGTGGTGTGCCGCAGCAGCACGGGGATCAGGGCGGCGATCGGGCTGGTGGCCGGAACCGCGAGGTCGACCTGGCGCTTCGGCCCGATCACGGTGACCCGGCACAGGTCGCCATACACAGTGGCGCTCATCGCTTCACTCCCACGCCAGTAGTGACCAAACCGGTATGAAGGAGCCGGATTCCGCGCCGCGTCACCAACTGGGCGCGGCCGGCGGGCATCGTGCGCGGTGCTGCCTCGCCGAGGAACTTGCCCTCCTCTTTGGGATAGGAGAAAAGCAGACCCGGCGTACCCAGCTCCCACATCCGCCGCAGGACGGGGTCCATCATCGAACGCATCGCGCCGGAGGTGCTGCGGGCGATGATCAGGTGTAGTCCGATATGGACGCCCTGCGCCAGCAACGGCAGCAGCGGGTCGAGGGTGGAGCCCTGCCCCATCCCCCGGGACAGCAGTTCGTAGTCGTCGACGACGACGAACAGCTCGGGCCCGCTCCACCAGTCTCTGCGGCGCAGTTGCTCCGAGGTGATCTCCGGCCCCGGTACGCGCCCTCGGACGGAGGCGACGCACTGGCTGGCAAGCTGCTGCAGCGTGTCGGAGCTGAGGGCGTGCCCGGCCCGGTACGCGTCCGCCAGCGCGCCGTCCAGATCACGCCGCGAGTCACCGAGTACCACTCGGGCCCGCTCCGGGGCGTACTGGTGCTGGATGGCGCGCAGGATCACACGCAGCAGATTGGTCTTGCCGGTCTCGCTGTCGCCGAACACCAGCAGATGTGGGGTGACCATGAAGTCGTGCCACACCGGGGCCAGCCGCTGTTCGTCCTGCCCGACGCAGACCGCGAAGGCCGGCTTCGGCTCCGGCAGGTCCTCGATCGGCAGGCGGGCGGGCAGCAGGCGGACCGCGGGCGCGGGGCGGCCGGGCCAGAAGGCCCGCATCTCCTCCGTCGCCGACTTCGTGGTCTCGGCGAGATCATCGGTGCGCGTCTCGCCGTCCAGCCGGGGCAGCGCACCGAGAAAGTGCAGCCCACCCGGGGTGAGCCCACGGCCGGCCTGGTGCGGCACGGTCGCGGCCTTACGGGACCCGACCTCGGAGTCCATCGTGTCGCCGAGCCGCAGTTCCAGTTTGGTGCCGAGCAGGTCACGCAGCCAGGTCCGCACTTCCGACCACCGTGTCGCGGTGATGATCACATGGATGCCGAAGGAGAGCCCCCGGGCGGCCAGCTCGCCGAAGAGGGCCTCCTGGTCGCTGAAGTCCTGCTTCATCGTGAACCAGCCGTCCACGACCAGGAACACGTGCCCGTGCGGGTCGTCGATTTCGCCGCGGGCGCGGGCCGCCAGGTAGGCGGCCATCGAGTCGAGGCCGCGCTGGGCGAACTCGTTCTCCCGGCGCTCCATGATCTGCCGGATCTCCTGGAGGGTCCGCACCACCCGGTCGCGTTCCATCCGGGTGGCGATGGAGCCCATGTGCGGCAGGCCGACGAGCGACATGATGCCGCCACCGCCGAAATCGAGGGCGTAGAACTGGATCTCCTTCGGCGTGTGCGTCAACGCCAAGCCCAGGACCAACGAGCGCAGCAGGGTGGACTTGCCGCTCTGCGGGGCGCCGGCGATGCCGACATGCCCTTCCGCCCCGGACAGGTCGACCGTCAGCAACTCGCGCGCCTGTTCGAACGGCCGGTCGACGACGCCGACCGGAACCCGCAGCCGCCCGCGCTCGCCCGGCTTGGCGACGGTCATGCCGCGCCTCGGGTCGGGCACCACGCTCGACAGCAGTGAGTCGAGGCTCGGCGACTCCGCCAGCGGCGGCAGCCACACCTGGCGGGCCGGCGGTCCCGCGCCGTGCAGCCGGTCCAGCATCACCTCGATCAGGGACGTCTCCGACTCCCCGCCCGCCTCGGGCGCGGGAGCGTTCTGGGTCAACTCGAGGACGTCAGGTGTCGGGAGCGCGCGAGGGACCGCGACCGGCCGGCTCGTGAACGGCACGACCTCCGCGGCCGCGCGCTGCTCGTCGGTCTCCGCGGTACGCCCGCCGCCGCTGTAGGGCCCGGAGACGTACGCCGCCTTGAACCGCACCAGGTTCGTGGGGTCGATCCGCAGGTATCCGTTGCCGGGCTCGGACGGCAGTTCATGCGCTTTCGCCACGCCGATGACCGCGCGCGACTCCATGGAGGAGAACGTTCGCAGAGCGATCCGGTAGGACAGGTGGCCCTCGACGCGGTTGATGCGCCCTTCGTCGAGGCGCTGCGAGGCCAGCAGCAGGTGTACGCCGAGGCTGCGTCCCAGCCGGCCGATCGACACGAACAGTTCCATGAACTCGCTCTTGCTGGCCAGCAGCTCACTGAACTCGTCCACAATGATCAACAGGACCGGGAACGGCATCAGCTGAGCACCGGCGACGCGCGCCTTCTCGTAGTCGTGCAGGGACGCGAAGCCACTCGCCCGCAGCAGTTCCTGGCGCCGGTTCATCTCGCCGTTCAGCGCGTCCTGCATCCGGTCGACCAGTGGCAGCTCGTCGGCCAGGTTGGTGATCACCGCCGACGTGTGCGGGAGGCGTTCCATGCCCAGGAACGTGGCGCCGCCCTTGAAGTCGACGAGCACCAGGTTCAGGATCTCCGAGGAATGGGTGGCCGCCAGACCGCAGACGAGCGTACGCAGTAGTTCGCTCTTGCCGGAGCCGGTGGCGCCGATGAGCAGCCCGTGCGGGCCCATGCCGCCCTGAGCGGACTCCTTCAGATCCAGCTCGACAACCTCGCCGTCCTCGGTGACCCCGATTGGCACCGTCATCCGGGCGCGCAGTGTCTTGCGGGGTCGCCAGGCCGCGGGCACGTCGAAGGTGTACGCGTCACGGATGCCGAGCAGCGTGGTCAGGTCGAAATCGCTGTCCAACGGCTGGTCGACGATCTCCAGCGTGCCGCTGGTCCGCTTCGGCGCCAGCACCCGCGCCAACGCCTGTGCCTGCACCAGGCTCAGATCGTCGCGCGACGCCCGGCCGGTTCCGTCACCCGCGGGGAACTCCACCGCGTCCTCGGTGAGCTCCAGCCGCAGAACATTCGGGCCGCCCGGAAGCGCGCCGGTCACGTCCAGAAGGACCAGATTGCGCAGCCCGGCGCCGAGCATCCGTGAGCCGTCGGGCACCACTACGCCGTGGGCGATCACGACGACGAACGGCTCGCCCGGAACCGGCTTGGCGGTCCGATCGTGGTCGCCACGATCGCCAATCTCGGGACCGAGCAGCTCCAGCAGTTCGTCGTGGTCGGCCGCGAACATCGGAAGCGGCCCGGCGGCCGTCGACTCCGTCGGGTGCTGATTGTGGGGCAGCCACTTCACCCACTCCCACTCCGCGCACAGGTCGTCGCCGCAGAGCAGCGCGATACGCAGTTCGTCGGCGGCGTGGAACGTGACGAGTTGGCCGACCATCGCGCGTACGAGACCCGGGCCGTGATCGGTCTCGCCGGCGAACTCGACACTGGTGAAGCTGCGCAGCCCGACCGCGATTGGCACACCCGAGACGGTCCGGTACGTTTCCGAGAACCGTCGCAGCGAGATCGACGACAACGGCTCCAGGTCCTCGATCGGCTTGGTGGACGGCGGCTTGTACCGCACGGTCGAGTTCTGCCGCCCCAGTCCGATGCGGACCTGGGCGAAGTCCGCATGGCCGGCCCGGCGCTCCCATAGGCGGCTTCCCATCGCCACCGACCACAGGGAGGACGGTCCGGGATTGTTCCATTCGATTGCCTGGCGCTGCTGGTCGGCGCGCTCGCGAGCCTTCCGCCGGAGCTGAGTGATGTAGCGCAGGTAGTCGCGGCGTTCCCCGCGCATCTTGGCCTTGCGCTCGGAGACATTGCGTCCCATCTGCACGACGCCCATGCAGATCATCGCCACCGCCATGCCGCCGCCCATCACGTACATGACCGACGAGCGCTGGAACATCCCGAACATCATCAGCATGGCGCCCATGCCGAGGCCCATCGGCACGATCATCAGGAACGACCGGAAATCCAATGGGGCGGGCTCGGCCATGATCGGCGGCTGTTCCAGTTCGATCTCGTCGGAAGGGAGCGGCGGCCCGTCGACCCGCGGCGGCCGCTTGACAGTCACTGTGCCCATGCGAACCCTCGCTCTACTCCGGTCATCCGATCACGCCCGGCGCCGCGTGGACGCTGCCCCAGGCGTCCTCGTCCTGCCGCAGCAGGTCTGCTGCGGAACGTTCGGCCGTCTCGTCGTCCGGCTCCGCCTGCTCCTCCAGTTCGGCATCCAGCTCACCGGACCCGTTGCCGGTCGCCTTCCGAGCCGCGTGGTACTTCGCGAGCTGCTCCTCGGTCAGGTCGTACGCCGCGCAGCCGAGCGTTCCGACCTCGGCTGGGTCGTCACTCGCGGGCCGCTCGGCGTCCGGGCGGGCCGGACGCCAGGTGGCGAGTTCACTGCGCAGGTACGCCTGAGGCTGCCCGTCGTCCGGTCGGCTCGGTCCGCCGAGGAACCCGGCGCCCCAGGTCTCGATGCCCGAGTCGGCCGCGGGCTCCGGCCGCTTGACGAAGTCGCCGTCCTGGCCGTTGTGCGGCGGGCCGGGCGGCGGATCGTCTCCGCCATCGTCATCCGGGTCGTCATCGGCCGTGTCCTCCGCGTACCCGTCGTCCAGTGCGGACAACCAACCGGCGACGGCGCCCCAGCCGGTGGTGTCCTCCTGCTCGTCGCCGCGGCGCACCAACGGAACGACGTCATTGTCCACGTCCGGTGTCTCCTCGGCCGCTTCGCCCGTCTCCGGCTCGTTGCTCGACGTCGCTCGTTCCCGCGACTGCTGACCCGCTACCCCGATTGCTCCGGGCCAAGGCGCCATCACCTGCGGGGGCAACGCGGTCGTCCGCGATGGTGTGGTCGCCTGCGGTGGTTCGGTCGTCTGCGGTGGTTCGGTCGCGGCTTGCGCCGGCTCACCGCTCGGCACCGTTGTGCCGGACTCCGGCACCACGTCCGCGGTGGTCATTACCGGGGTGTCGCTGCCGGTGGTCACCGCGACAGCGGCGGGCGGAAGAGTCGGGTTGCCGGCCGAGGGGAAGTCCGCGAACGGGTCGCGCGCCGTCGGAACGGGGCCAGCCGATGGCCCGCGGTCAGGCGCGCTGGAGACAACTGCGACGTCGTCCATCCCTGGCAACGCTCGCGGGGTGCCGGCTGCCTCGTCCTGCGGCTTGTCCTGCGGCTTGTCCGGCCCCTTGCCCGGCCCCTTGTCCAACGCCTTGTCCAGCGCCTTGCCCGGCCCCTTGTCCTGTGCCCGGTCGGAGGTCTGCGGTCCGGCGGCCGCTTGGGGCGGCCCAGCCTGCATGAGGCCACCGACGGCAACCGCCGGAACGTCGTCGGCGTCCGCCGTCAGCCACGGCTCGTCGGTCTGGCCGAGGAGTTCGGACGCTTCCGGCCGCTCCGGACTCGTGGCACCCTGCGGCGCGGACCCGGGCGCGATCGGCGGCACGCCGGCAGCCGGGGTGAGACCGACGCGCTCGGCGCCAGCCGTCGGGTCGCCCACCCCAGCCGTGTCCCACGGTTCCTCCACCCCGCCGAGAAGGCCGGACGCATCCGGCCGTTCCGGGCTCGACGCACCCTGCGGGGCCGACCCGGGCGAAATCGGCGGGATACCCGACCCCAGGCCAGCACCCGGGGCGACACCGACACGCTCGGCACCGGCCGTGGGGTCGCCCACCCCAGCCGTGTCCCACGGCTCCTCCACCCCACCAAGCAGGCCGGACGCATCCGGCCGCTCCGGGCTCGACGCACCCTGCGGCGCGCCCCCCGGCGAAATCGGCGGAATACCCGACCCCAGGCCGGAGCCCAGGCCGTCGGGCGCGTCCACGGACGCTCCCGGCGGCAGTACGCCAGAGTCCGGCTCGGGTACGCCGGCAGCCGGGTCCAGTTCCGGCGCCTTGGCGTTCCCCAGTCCTGGAGTTTTCGACTTGCCCAGGCCGAGACCCGAGCCAAGGCCCGAGCCAAGGCCGGGGGGCGTGAAGCCGCTGAGCGGAGGAATGTCCGAACCTATGCCCAGACCGGGCTCTTCGAAGCCGGGCAGGTTGCTGTCGATGGGAATGTTGGGTTCGCCGATGCCGCTGCCACCCAGGTCACTGCCGCCCAAGCCGCTGCCGTCGGGTGAGCTGAGACCTGGGATATCACCTGTGTCGAGGCCCGGCGCGTCCCCGATGTCCGCGCTCCCGATCCCATCGCCGAGGCCGTCGAGCCCGGGCGCGTTCGCATCGATCCCGGGGCCGCTGCCGTCGATGCCCGGGCCGTCCCCGTCGATCGACGGCCCGTTGCCGTCGATGCCCGGGCCGTTCCCGTCGATGCCCGGACCATTCCCGTCGATCTCGGGGCCGTTGCCGTTCCCGTCGATCTCCGGCGGGTTGGGAGGGTTGTTCGAGTTGGGGTTCGGGGAGCTGTTGACGGTGTCGGGCACCTGAACCGCGCTGAACGTCACCCGGTACCGCTCGACCAGGATGCTCATGACCTTGCGCATGTGTTCGGTGATCTTCTGGGGGATCTCCGGGTGACCTGGCGTCTGCGACACGTAGGTCAGTCCGTTGACCACCGGTGCGCCGAGGGCCCGCGCATACGCGGCCCAGGCGAGGTCGATCTCCTGCAACTTCGACTGCGCCCAGGCCAGATAGTTGCCGCTGTGGTGAAGCTGACTCGGTACGGAGTCGGTCGGGCCAGCGCTGTCGCCACCGGCGATCCGCTCGGCGTTGGCGCTGATCAGGTCGGAGAGGGCGCGCATCTTGTCGTGGAACGCCGTCGCGCCGGTGCCCTTCCATGGGCCGTTCTCGCCCGCCAGGGCGTCGGCCTGAGCCAGGAGGTTCGTGGAGACCTGGCTCATGGTGTCGTGGGCGTGCTGGAAGGCCTTGGACGCGTAGTGCAGCGTGGAGGGGTCGACATTGCGGGCCGCGGCCAGCTGCGCGTCGGCGTCGGTGCTGGCGGCGAACCCGTTGACGGCGGCTTTGATCTGCTTCCAGTCCCAGCTGAGGTAGTCGTCGAGGTTGTCGCTGACCTGGCTGCCGTTGCCGTTGCTGTAGATACCGGTGTCGTTACCGGTGAATTGCCCCTGGTTATACGGATCGTCAGCCATCGACCCTCACTGTCCTGCCCCATTGACGCGCGCCGTACGCGGCCAGCCCGCCTACTTCGGTTTGGTGGTGTCCTTGTTCTTCTCTTCGGTGTTGCCGACGGTGCCGGAGTCGCTGTTGCCGTAGTCGCTCAGGTTGTTGATGTCGCCGAACGGCTCGCGGAGGAGATCGGCGAGCTTGTCACCGGTGAGGTTGTTGAGTTCTTCGGTGTCGTCGTAGTCCTTGATCAAGTTGGCGATCGCGGTGCGTACGTCGAACAGGGTTTCCTTGACGCTGCCCATGAAGGCGTAGGTGTCGGCCTGCAGGCCGCCGTCCGGCAGGTTGATTGCCTTGGTCAGGGCGTAGCCGGCACCGAAGTGGCCGGCTTTGACGTCGACCAGGTTGACGTACTTCGCCGAGGTGTCGATGTGCTCCTGGAGTTTGGCCAGGTTGTCGGCGAACTTCTGCAACGCGGCGGTGTTCACCGTGAGCACGTCCTGATCGGCCGGTGCGACGGTGTCCTCGTCGGGGACCTTGGGCATGTCGCCGACGGGCTTGATGGTCGACGGGTCCTTCGCGCCGGTGCTGGTCTGGTCGTACTGGTGGTCGTTCGACGGCGTGGTGACGACCTCGTCGGGTTTGACCGGGGGCGGAGGGGTCTGGTCCTGGTCTGAGGGGTTGTAGCCGGAGGAGGTCTCGGGTTGTTGCGCTTGGTCATACGCATCGTGGTTGGGACCAGGTGGATTTTGGTTCTGGCCCGGGTGCGTGTTATCGGTGAGCGGGGTTTCGTCGTTGTTGGCCATGGCCGCTTGATCCCTTCGAAACGTGCCGACCGGCTCTGCTCAGCCGCGGCTGTTTTCCCAGATCTGGCGGGCGCGTTGTTCGGTGGTGCCGTAGTTGTCGGAGATGTTGAGCAGGGTGGAGCGGGCGGTTTCGAGGTGGACGGTCATTTGCTGGGCGGCGGTGTTCCAGGCGGCTTTGGCCACGGTGTAGTGCTCGCGGGCGTCGCCGGTCCATTCGGCCAGGCTGGACTCGGCGGTGGCCTGCAGGCTGTCGAGGGCTTGGCGGATCTGGGTGTTGATCGCGTTCATCCCGTCGAGGGTGTAGTCGGCGACCTGGAAGTTGAAGCTGTAGTTCGACATGCGTGACTCCGTACGTGAGGGTCGGCGTGGGGCCGGTGGTGGGTTGGGGGTTAGAAGCCGGGCAGGGCGTTGGCGAAGGTCTGGGCGGTGTTGGCTGCGGTGTCCTCGGCGGTGACGTACTCGTTGGTGTTGACGCCCATCGCCTCGAGCATGCCCAGCAGTTCGTTGATGACCTTCTGGAAGGCGGCCTCCCAGGCGTCCATCGCGGAGTTGAACGCGGTCGAGGCACTGCCGGTCCAGGTGGACTGCAGCGTGGCCATCTCGGTGTTGATGCTCTGCAACCGGGCGGTGAAGTCGCTGGCCGTGTCGGCAAACGCCTGCCCGGCCTGCTGCATCCCCTCGGTACTGGTCTTTACGACCGACTGCGCCATGAGAATCCACTCCCTTGAATCGGAACACTCGTCAGCCACCGAGTCTGGCCACCACCACCAGCCCGCGACACCTCTCCACACCCGACCGGGCCCGAACGCCACCCCCACGCGACCCCCATGGACCCCACCCGCGGGTGCGATAGGGCCCAGCTGAGGGTGCGATCGCACCCTGGTGCCCGCAGTTCCCTACCGTCGCCGGAGCCGGGGCCGTGTACTTGGCTTGGTTCGTTCTGCAGAGGAGGAGCAGATGTCTGGCGGGCAAGGCGACTTCGTCGAGGACCTGTTCGAGTACTACCAGCGTCAGCGGGCGGGGTTGAGCGACCTGCAGCGAAGGATGCAGGCGATCTCCGCCACCGCGTCGTCGGCGCGACGCGAGGTCGAGGTGACCGTCGGGCATACCGGCGTGGTCACCAACATCACCTTCCCGACCAGCGCCTATCGACGAATGGCACCGCAAGAGTTGTCGGCCATGCTGATACGCGTGATCACCGACGCGAAGGACCTTGCCTCCGCCCAGGCGGTGGACATCCTGCGTCCCTTGATGCCGCCCGGCCTCGACGCCTCGGAACTCGTCAGCGGCAAGCTCTCGGTGGAGAAACTGATCCCGGCCACGCCGAACCTCCCGCGCGTGGTGGACGAGCGACTCTCCCTCCCGGATGCCTGACGATGTCCGCCAACAACTTCTGGGTCGACCCCGACGCGCTGGAACGCCACGCCCGGCCCTACGAGGAAGCCGCGGACGGCTTCGACAAGCTTTCCACCAAGCTGGACGAGCTGCTGGCCCGCTACCCCCACGCGTTCGGCCAGGACGACCTGGGTCAGCAGTTCAGCTCGTCGTTCAACAAGGGAGTCGACGGAATCAAGGACCGCATCGACGCGGTGTCGCAGCGAATGGCGTACATCGGGGACGGGCTGCGCGTCAGCGCGCAGAGCTACCGGCAGGCGGAAGATTCGGCCCAGGACGTCTCGACGAAGCTGAACTCGCAGTTCCATTCCGACCCGAACGACCAGCAGACCAACTCGAACGGCAATCAGAAGGCTGTCAGCCCACCCGACGCAGACAGCACGCAAGCCACGGCACGTACCCTGCCCACCGGCAAGTCGGTGGACTCCTCGAAGAACGCCGACCTGCAGGACGACACCCTCGCGGCCAGTCCGCGGTTTGTGCCCGACGGCAAGGAGGTCGGCCCGTCGGAGGACGGCACGCTACGCGAGGACACCCCGAAGGACGGCGATCTGAAGGACCGCGATCCGAAGGGCAGCGGCCCGCACGAAAAGGTCCTGACCGCGAGTCCGCCGCCGGCCGACGACCCCGTGCCGGGTCAGGTCGAGGGGGACTTCATGACCTCGCGAACCTTCGCGCCACCCGCCACCGGTGACGGAGTCATCCAGATTGACGGTGTGGCGGTCGACGACGACTTCCACCTGATCGGCGCGAACGAGATCCTGGACGGCAAGGTACGCCTCGACGTCGACGGATACGAGTCGATCATTCCCGTCGGCACGGACCGGTCGGTCACGATCGACGGCGTACCGGTGCCGGTCGCGGGCGACCAGCAGTTGTTCCTGGTCAAGGACGCCCCCACCGGATCAGCGCACAACGGACCCGGCAATGTCGTCGAGTTCGGCCGTGACGGCTCGGCTGTCGGCTTGAAGCCGTAGGCGACCGGGCTCCCCGATCGCGTGCCGCCCTGGAGCAGATCTTGCAGGCGGTCGCGGATTGGGAGGCGACGAGGGGGGCGGATCCGACCGGATGACGGCGGTGGAGAGACTTCGGAAGGGAGATGACCATGCACCAGACGACCGCAGCCTCGGCCGGGCGCGATCCAGACCGTGCCCAGTCGCGGGCCCGAGCGGCGGTGCGGGCGTTCGCGGAGCAACTGCGGAGTTCGGCCGATGCCCGCCGGGCAGCGCTCCGCGCCGAGCGGGATGCGGCGATGGCGGCGATCACCGACCCCAACAGCCGAAAAGCCCTACGCCAGGTGCATGCGGAGCGGCGCCGGCGGCTCGACCAGCAGATCGAGCAGCGCCAGCTGAGCCGGAAGCTGCTCGCCGCGGCTCGGGAGCGGGGCGCCGGTGTGACACCCCAACGAGAATCTGGAGATGATCATGACCGGCCTTGACCCCGGCCAGCTGGGCCGCCTGCACCTGATCCTGCTACGAACGGCCGGTCACGGCCGCGACGAACTGATCGCGGCCGCCCGGCTCTCGTTGGGCGAGGGAGATCTGACGGCGGCCGCCGCGAAGATCGTCGCCACCGGCCTGGCGCTGCCCGCCGAGGACGCACAGCTCGTCAGCGCGCTGGCGCCGAACTCGGTCGAGCCGATCGGCTCGGGCGGGGCTCAGCGTGCGTACGAGTTCGTGCCGCTGCTGCCCGACCTCGACGACGTGGTGCCCGTCGGGTCTCCTCCCGTGCTCGACCTGACCGTCCCGCATCCTTGGCTGGCCAGGCCGGCCGTGGACGAGGCGGACAACGCCGCGATCGCCGCCGCCGCACAAACGGCCGGCGCCGTGGCGCTGTGGCGGGCCTGGCGCCTGGGCACCGACGAGGACGTCGTCAGGGTTTATCTCCTGGAGACGGATCGGCCGGTCGATCAGCTGCCCGGGGTCACCGCGGTTCTTCAACGCGCCCTGGCCCAAGCCGAGGTGGCCGCCCCCCAGGTCGAGGTGTACGGACCCGATGTCGAGCTGCGTCCCTACCAACGCCACGCGCGGTCCGGTTCCGCGCTGTTGTGGACCGCAACGCCCGGCCGTCCGCTCCAGATCGCCCGGGTCTTCGATCGTGTTCACCCGCAGCATGGTCCGGTCTTCGACACCCGGCATCCGCACCTGGACGACCCGGCGGTCCTCGCCTACCTGGACGCGGGCGCCGCCGTGCTGGCGACCACCGAACGAATGAACGACGTGGTGAATCCGGCCAAGGGCAAGGTCGTCCCCATGACCTACCGGACCGACGGCGCGTGGATCTGGACTGACACGGTCTCCTACTACCTGCGGGAACACTCGCTCGCACCCGACCCCGAACTCGTCGCGCATGTGGGCGCGGCCGGCGCTCGTCCCACACAGGTGCCGGCAGTGGCGCTTTACCGAGCGCTGGCCGCGCTGTTCGCCCCGGCCCCGGCCGCGACCTGACCGGCTGCGGCCCTCAGCGCGGGCGGCGCTGGCATCTGCCGCAGACCGCGCAGTATCGGCTGACGGTCGACTGCGTGTACTCCACGGGGCGGCTGCGGCATTCCTCGCAGACCAGCGACAGGATCCGCGGTGCCTTGCGGTTGACGCTGAACGGCTGGGGGTTCTGCGTGACCGGAAGTGCTGCCATGGCGGTCAACGGCTCAGATGATCCCGTGACGCAGCGCGTACGCCACGGCATGCGCCCTGCTCCTGAGCCCCAGCCGGTGAGTGACGGCGTAGAGGATCTTCTTCACCGTCCGATCCGAATAGTTGAGCTTCTCCGCGATCTCGGCGGTGTCGAACCCGTCGGCGATCAGCCGCACCACGTCGACCTCGCGCGGCGTCAGCCACATTCCGTCGAGCCCGTTTGGCGCGAGCACCTCGCGGCGCAGCCGCTCGACGTGCTTGAGCAGATCACCCACTAGGCGAGGAGCCAGCACCCCGCCGCCGGACGCCGCGGTACGCAGACCCTGGATCAGCCGTTCGACTGTCGCGGCACCCCGCGGTATCACTCCGACGACCCGGCACTCGATCGCCACGAGCAGTTCCTGCTCGGTGATGTCGTCGATGACCAGCACGACGGGCGTGCCGAAATCGGCCGCCGCTCGTCGTAGACCGGAAAACACCGTGGTCAACCGATCGGTGCCGACCACGACCACATCTGCGTTCTGACGCTGCTCCGGGCGTACCACCTCGATGCCCGGTTGGCCGCTCAACAGCGCGGCCAGCCCGGCCACGGTAACCGGGTCTGCTGCCTGGATCACGACGCGTACGAGTTGCACGGCCATCCTCCGTACCAGCCCTGGGGACGTCGACGGCCGCAGCATAAAAAGCGCGCATACACAAAGGGTCGATAATCCATACGCACGCGGCGCGCAAGGTGACGATGGGGCCCAGCCGGGGGTGCGTTTGCTCCCTCGTGTTCACCCATCGCTTCTTGACTGGGTCACCGGCGACCATACGGCCGATAGATTCGAGTCCCTGCCCGTTTTCGGAGCCGGACAGATCCGCTCGACCACTACCCCCCTGCGAGGTTCCCATGTCCGAGCTACTCAGCCTGAACACATCAGACTCCGGCTACATCCGCGATCCGTACGCCGCGCTCACCGCATTGCGCGACCAGGGGCCGCTGTCCCGGGTCATCGTCGACGGCCTGCCGGTCTGGCTCATCACCGGCTACGACGAAGCCGTCGAGGTGCTGTCGGATCCGCGAATGAGCAACGACGGCCGCCGGCATGCCGGACCGGAAGCCCGCGCCGTCGCCTGGACCGGCATCGCGACAGGCGACGTGGCAGCCCACATGCTGCGTACGGACCCACCGGATCACACCCGGCTGCGACGCCTGGTGTCGAAGGCCTTCACACCCCGGCGGGTCACGGCCCTCGAACCACGCATCCGCACAATCGCCACTGATCTCCTGGCCGCGCTGCCGACCGGGGACGAGCCCGCCGACCTGTTTGCAGCGTACGCAAGCCCCTTGCCGATCTTGGTGATCGGCGAATTGTTCGGAGTGCGCACCGACGACTTGGGACAGTTCCGCTACTGGACCGACGTGTATCTCGGCGTCACCGAGCAAGAGGGCCGTCTTCAGGTCGAGGCATCCCGACAGCTGGCCACGCTGATCAATGATCTGTTCGCCCAGCGCCGCAAGGAACTGGGCGACAGGACGCTCGACGTCGAGGGCGAGGGAACGCTGATCGATGGACTCATCAAGGCCCGCGACGATGACGACCGCCTCGACGAAAACGAGCTGATCACAATGGCCTTCCTGCTGCTCGCGGCAGGCTACGAGACCACGGTCAACCTTATCGCCAACGGGCTGCTGATCCTGCTGTCCGAGCCGGCACGGCTGGCGCGTCTGATCGCCGACCCCCGGCAGCTGACCGACGTGATCGAGGAGTTCCTGCGGTTCGAATCGCCGGTGAAGGCCTCGACCCCCCGGTACGCCACCCAGGACATCCGGGTCGGCGACACACTCATCCCGGCGGGCGACGCCGTCTTGGTCCATTTCAGCGCCGCCAACCGTGATCCGGCGAGGTTTGCCGACTCCGACGCCTACGATCCGCAACGCAATGCGGAGTATGCGGGCCGAACGCACCTCGCGTTCGGCTACGGGCTCCATTACTGCCTCGGGGCGTCGCTGGCGCGGCTGGAGGCGCGTGTGGCCTTCGAGGAATTGCTCGCCGCTCATCCCGACATGGGGCTGGCCTTGTCGACCGACCAGATCGAATGGCGGCGCAGCCGCGCCATGCGGGGCGTGCAAGCCTTGCCGGTACGGCTCAGACGGGCGTGACGAGGTCGAACCGGGCGACCGTCGCGAATCGATCGTGATGGTGTCGTGGCTCGTGCCGCCTGGTTTCCGACGAGCACGGCGTGTCCTCACCGACCACGACCGCGTTCCAGGTGCGGGCCGGGCCGTTCATGGCATCGCACCCCATCGTGCACCGCGGTCAGAATGTGGCGATCGGGTTGACCGGGCTGCCGGACGTACCGGCGAAGCGGACCGGCGCGACTGCGAGGTGGAAGTCCCACTGGCCGAGCTCGGCACCGCAATGACTGGTCGATCAGACGACTCGTCCGCACCGCCACCGACCTACTACCCGACCACCTCCGCACCGCCGGCGCCGCGATCACCCAGGGTGCGCACTGATTTGAGCCAATTCGGGAGTGGGCGGCGCGTACCCCACAGGACGTCTTGCAACGTATCGGGGCCGGATTCGGCAGGCGCCTCGTCATGGTGAATGAAACTTGCGTGGCACCCGTCAGAACATGAAAGGCGCCGAACTGCTGAGGTGCGGCCTACCGGTCATGGAGGGTGCCAAGTCATGGGCATGGACGCAGCACCGCGAACGATCGCCATCGTCGACGACGAGCCGATTCCGCGTAGCGGCCTGGAGCACCTCGTCACGAGACTGCCGGGCATGACCGTGGCGGCCTCCGTCTCCGGCGTCGACGAGCTGGACGCGACCGCGCAGTACGACCTGGTGCTTCTGCACCTCCCCGCCGACGCCGAGGGGCGGTCGCTCAAGACGATCAGCCGGGTGGCTCAAATCGGCCACACCTTGGTCATCTCCACCTGGGACCGGCCGCCGGGCCTGCTCGCCGCGGTACGCGCCGGCGCCCGAGGCTGCGTGCTGCGGCAGTCCACACACGACACTGTGGCCACGGCCGTTCACGTCGTCGCCGCAGGGGGACTCTACCTGTGCGAATCGCTCGTCGACCGGTTCCATCGGGAGCTGAACCGACCCCTGGGCGCCGACCTGCACGGGCTGGGGCCACGTGAGGTCGAGACGCTGCGGTGGATCGCCCACGGGCTGACACACGCCGAGATAGCCCGCCGGATGGGACTGACTCTGGCTACGGTCAACACCTACGCGAAACGAATCCGCGGCAAGCTGAAGGTCGGCAGCCGCTCGGATCTCACCCGCATCGCGATCGAGCTCAGCGAGTTCACCATCGAGCATCGCGCCGCGGCCTGAGCTTGTGATTAAACCTTTTGTGGCTTGTTGTGGTTGGTTGTCGCGTTCTGGTGTTGGGTTTTGCCGACCGGCGGGTGTGGTCTGACGTGCTTGT
>NZ_JBEYTI010000017.1:0-131597 GCF_040642975.1 Micromonospora sp. NPDC047548 | reverse complement strand
CGCCCCGCCCGGCAACCCGCCGGCGGGGCATCTTCATGCCCCTACATCCGCACCACCGATGACGGCTACATCCTCACCAAGAACGCCAGGCAACACAGGAGTCCCGGGACTACTGGCAGCGCAACCTCAAGCCCAAGGCTGCCGCCTCCGCCACCCCCGCGCCTGCCAGCATTCCGCTGCCACCGAGGGACCTCGCGCCGCTGCCGTCGGGTCGAGCACAGCTGAACGACCTGCTCAAGGTCAGGTTCGGCGCCGCCGCCGTCAGCAAGGAAGTCAGCACGGTGTACGGGCGGTATGTCGTTCCGCGTCAGACGCGAGCTGAGATCTTGCGAGTCCTTGCCGACGTGCCGGGGTTCCTCTGGCGGGGACAGGTCACCGATCGGGCCGGCCGGAAGGGTGTAGCCATCACCTTCGACGACCGCGACAACAACGCGCAGTCCCTTTTGATCTTCGACCCCAACACCGGGGAACTGCTCGCCCACGAGCGGCTAACCCTCTCACCGGTACGGATCAGCGCATACCAGGTAATCCTCGACACTGCCTGGACTGACCGACTCAACTGAATTGCCGGTCCCGGGGCCGCTTCCACGGGGGTGGCCCCGGTCCGCGTTTCACCTCGACGGTCGGGCCGGGCCATCCACGGGCCAGTAGCCGTGGCGCCCAGCAGTCAGGAGGGGGCACGAGCGGCACCCGACTTTGCCGCCGGCCGCAGGCGTTTTGGGCATCACGGCCCGTTGAGCGCGCCCTTCCATACTGAAGGTGTGCATAGTTCGCTCCTGCGGCTGATTGAGCGCCTGGCCGAGCTGCCAGACGACGCGACCCTCTACGCGGCTCGTCCGTGGACACCTGAGTCGGACGCGGTTGCCGCGATCGAGGGGCCGGGCGGTGAGTCAGCCACCGAACTCCCGTATGCATCTAACAAACCATGATCAAACCGGACACTCCCGAACAACGCCGGGGCCGTGGATGGCCACCGGCGGCGAGGCTGGCGTTCAAAGTGATATACGGAGGGGGCGCGACTGCTGTCACGTCCCCTCCGCCCTTTGTCGGTGTGGAGAAGTAGGCCACGTTTCGGCGGGGTGAGCTGGTCCGCGAAGGGAGGCACATCACTCAGCATCTGATGGCCGGGGAGGTCCGCTGGCACCCCCACATGCAGCCGACGGCCTTTCCGGAGCGTGCGGACCTGCTCTGTCGCCATGGCCATGTGAGCGAGGGGCGGTCGGACAACGCAAAGGGGTGTGACTCGACGGGTCACACCTTTGCCGTTCTCAGCGAGCGTCAGCCCTTTGAGCAGGCGACCCCGTTGAGCAAGAAACTCGTTGGCGACGAGTACGCCCCGCTCAGCGTCCCCTGGTACCCGAAGCTCGCCGTACCGCCAGGAGACAGGGTCCCGTTGAAGGTGACGTTCTTCGCGCTCACCGCGGACCCGCTCTGCGTCACCGTGGCGTTCCAGGCGTTGGTGACCTGCTGCCCCGACGGCAGTTGTAGGTCAGGTTCCACCCGTTGATAGTGCGGGAACCCCGGTTGGTGATCACCACGTCGGCCGTGAAGCCGTTGTTCCAGACGTTCGGCGTGTACTTCACCGCGTAGGCCGCGCCCGACGGGGGCGGGGTGGTGGTCGGCGGCGGAGACGACGGCGGGGTGGTCGGCGGCGTCGTCGTGGGCGGGGTGGTGGAGCCGCCGGTGTTGACGCTCTGGGAGAAGGAGTTCACCGCGAGGCCGGCGCCGCCCTGCCAGGGCTCGAAGCCGGCCTGGATGTTGGTCAGGTACCAGTCGTTGGTGATGGCGCCCCGGTTGCGGGTGTCGGTGATGAAGTCCAGGACGTCGAAGCTCATGCTCTGGATGGGCGACGGGGCGACGTACGAGATGACGTTGTTCGCACCGTTGCTGCCGCGCCAGACCTCCCAGCTGCGGCCGGCGAGGGTGGTGTTGCCGACCGGCGAGCCGATCGGCTGGATCGGACCCTGGCGGTTGAACCAGATCATGATCTCCATCTGGTTGACGCCGTCCCTCTTCGGTGACGGGTCGAGCCAGAGGTCGTACGCGGCGTCGTAGATCGCGCCGCTGACGTAGTTGTAGGAGATGCTGCTCGGCGCGCTGCTGATCTGCTTTACCTGGATCGGCAGGTTCGTGCCGGGGGGGCAGTTGGTGTAGTGGCACCCGACGAAGATCGACGGATACGACACCGGCGCGCCGTTGGTCGGCGCCGAGCCCTGCTGGCTGGTGATGCTGAAGCCGGTGCTGGTGACGTTGATGCACTGCTGGGCGCTGGTGCCCCAGCGGTTGTTCTGCACCACGTACCTGTTGCCGATCACGGTGGAGCCGTACTACTCGCAGATCTGCGTGTCGGCGGAGGCGGTGCCGCCGAGCGCGACGGCGACCAGCGATCCGGCGGCCAGCTGGCTTCCGAACAACGTTTGGCGGGGCGGACCGCAGAGGAGTGAAGTCGCAGGTCATCCTGGGAGCGGGGAGTGCCGGCGTGCCGGACGATGGTGGGTCGGCCGGGTGGGGACATGAATCACTTACGCGAACGGCGGCGTGCGGCCGAGGAGCGGACGGCCGGGGCCGATCAGGCCCTACCGTGCGCCGATCGCACGGAGTAGTGTCTTGCCTCCAACGCGTGCCGAACCCCTCCGGAGGCGTACACCACCATGGGTGGCTCCCCCCTGCGCATCCTCGTCGTCGGCGCGGGCATCGCCGGTCTGGCCGTCGCCCGGGCGCTGCGGATGGCGGGTTTCCGGCCGGACGTCACCGAGAAGCTCCCCCCGAACGGGCTGGTCGACACCGGCCTCTACCTGCCCGGCAACGCCGACCGGGCGCTGCGCCGCCTGGACCTGGACGGCCCGGTCCGCCGGCTTGGCCAGGTGATCCACCGGCAGCGCTTCCTGGACGCGGCGGGGGAGCCGCTCTGTGAGGTGGATCTCGACGCGCTCTGGTCGGGGGTCGGCGAGTGCCGGGCGCTGCCCCGGCGGGACCTCTACCAGGTGCTGCTCAGTGGCGCCGGCGGCGCGGTCCGGCACGGTGCCGAGGTCAGCGCGGTGGAGTTGCTGCCGGCCGGCGTCGGGGTCACCTTCACCGACGGCACCGGCGGCGAGTACGACCTGCTCATCGGCGCTGACGGGCCCCGGTCGGCGGTGCGCTCCCTGGCCGCGCTCGGCGGGCCGCCCCGCCCCGCCGGCCAGGTGGTCTACCGCGCGGTGGTGCGGGACGGCCCGGAGGTCGCCGACTGGACGGCCCTGCTCGGGCAGCGCGCCGGCTTCCTGGTGGTGCCGATCGGCGCCGGCAGGCTGTACTGCTACGCCGACGAGGCCGGCACGGTCGCCCCGGCGGATCCGGCCGCCCGGCTGCGCGAGCTCTTCGGGGAGTACGGCGGGCCGGTGCCCGCGGTGCTGGACGCGCTGCGCGACGTCCAGGTGGGGCTCACCGACGAGGTCGAGCTGGGTCGCTGGCACCGGGGTCCGGTGCTGCTGGTCGGCGACGCCGCGCACGCCACCGCGCCGACCCTGAGCCAGGGCGCGGCGATGGCGCTGGAGGACGCGGTGGTGCTCGCCGAGTCGCTGACCGCGGCCGGCAGCGTCGAGGCGGCGCTGGTGGCGTACGAGAGTCGCCGCCGCCCGCGTACCCGATGGGTGCGGGACCGGACCCGGGACCGCAACCGGACCCGGGACGTGCCGCCGGCGCTGCGCGACCCGCTGCTGCGCGGGCGCGGCGGGCGGATCTTCCGGGAGCACTACCGGCTGCTCGTCGACCCGCTGTAGAGCGGTCGTCCATCCTGCCCCACCACCCCGAGCGGCGCAGCCAGCTGCCGGGGACTATCCTCCTTCCGGATGACGGCTCGCAGATAGAAGCGCGTGCCGAGCGGGACAACCGAGAACCGGAGGCCATTCGTGACCACCGTCGCACCCAAGCCGGTCGTGACCCGGCCATGGCCGGTCCGAGAGCCGGTCAAGGGGTCGGCCATCGCGCGGCTGCTGCGCACCACGGACGCGAAGCAGATCGGGATCATGTACATGGTCACCGCGTTCGTGTTCTTCATGGTCGGCGGCCTGATGGCCCTGATCATGCGTGCCGAGCTGGCGCGGCCGGGCCTGCAGTTTCTGTCGCCCGAGCAGTACAACCAGCTGTTCACGATGCACGGCACGATCATGCTGCTGTTCTTCGCGACGCCGGTCGTGTTCGCCTTCGCGAACTACATCGTGCCGCTGCAGATCGGCGCCCCTGACGTTTCCTTCCCCCGGCTCAACGCCTTCGCCTACTGGCTCTACCTCTTCGGTGGCCTCATGGCGACGGCCGGCTTCGTCACCCCGGGCGGCGCCGCCGACTTCGGCTGGACCGCCTACACCCCGCTGAGCAACACGGCGCACTCGCCGGGCGTCGGCGGGAACCTGTGGGTGCTGGGCCTGGTCATCTCCGGTCTGGGCAGCATCCTCGGCTCGGTCAACCTGATCACCACGATCCTGACCCTGCGGGCCCCGGGCATGACCATGTTCCGGATGCCGATCTTCACCTGGAACATGCTGGTCACCAGCCTGCTGGTGATCCTGGTCTTCCCGCTGCTGGCCGCCGCGCTCCTGGCGCTCGCCGCCGACCGGCTGATCGGCGCCCACGTGTACGACCCGGCCACCGGCGGGCCGATGCTCTGGCAGCACCTGTTCTGGTTCTTCGGGCACCCCGAGGTGTACATCATCGCGCTGCCGTTCTTCGGCATCATCAGCGAGATCATCCCGGTCTTCTCCCGGAAGCCGATCTTCGGCTACAAGGGTCTGGTCGCCGCGACCATCGCCATCTCCGCGCTGTCGATGAGCGTCTGGGCGCACCACATGTTCGGCACCGGCCAGGTCCTGCTGCCGTTCTTCAGCTTCCTGAGCTACCTGATCGCCGTGCCCACCGGTATGAAGTTCTTCAACTGGCTCGGCACCATGTGGCGGGGCCAGATCACCTTCGAGACGCCGATGCTCTTCGCGGTCGGCTTCCTGGTGACCTTCCTCTTCGGTGGTCTCACCGGTGTGCTGCTGGCCAGCCCGCCGCTCGACTTCCACCTGCACGACTCGTACTTCGTGGTGGCGCACTTCCACTACGTGCTCTTCGGCACGATCGTGTTCGCCGTCTTCGCTGGCATCTACTTCTGGTTCCCGAAGATGTTCGGCCGGATGCTCGACGAGCGGCTTGGGAAGATCCACTTCTGGCTGACGATGATCGGCTTCCACACCACGTTCCTGGTGCAGCACTGGCTGGGCAACGAGGGCATGCCGCGTCGGTATGCCGACTACCTGCCCAGCGACGGCTTCACCACGCTGAACATGTTCTCCACGATCGGCGCGTTCATCACCGGTATCTCGACGCTGCCGTTCATCTGGAACTGCTGGAAGTCGTACAAGTCTGGCCCGGTGGTCGAGGTCGAGGACCCGTGGGGCTACGGCAACTCGCTGGAGTGGACCACCAGCTCCCCGCCGCCCCTGCGCAACTTCGACCGAATTCCGCGGATCCGCTCCGAGCGGCCGGCCTTCGACCACAAGTTCCCGGAGCTGGCCGCCGGCCAGACCCTCGCCGGTCCGCCGGAGGGTGGTGCCAGGCCGCTGACCAGCGCGTCCAACGGTGGCGCCAGCTACCAGGAGGACACCGCGGGCAACCTCGACCAGCGCTGACCGCGCTCGGCTGCACGTACGACGGGCGCCGTCCCCATCGGGGACGGCGCCCGTCGCCTTTGTCCTCCCGCCCATGGGCGGGACCCGTCAGCGGGCCGTCGCGTACGCGGCGCAGCCGATCAGCTCGAGCGACACCTGGAGCCGCTCCAGGCTGATGTTCTTGGCGATCGTGTCCTCCGGGGTGTGGTACGGCGGCTCCAACAGTGCCGGCGTCTCCTCGCCACGCCAGGAGAAGTTGGCACTGGCGATGCCGACCTGCTGGAAGGACTGGTGATCGCTGGATCCGCGCTGCGTCACCGCCGAGATCCGCGGGTCGTAGCCGAGGCGAACGGCGGCGGCCGCCACCTCGTCCGTGGCCCGGTTGGACTGCCCGGTGAACGAGAGCAGCCAGTAGCGCGTCGCCGGGTCCCAGCTGGTGGCGACCATGTCGTTCTGGTAGACCGCGAGGAACCGGTCCCGCTCCGCCTGCGGGAGTTGCGCGACGTGGTGGCGGGAGCCGAGCAGCCCCTGCTCCTCCGAGCCCCACAGGGCGAACCGGAGAGTGGCGTTGACCGGGATCGCGCGCAGCACGCGGGCCAGCTCGAGACAGAGCACGGTGCCGGAGCCGTCGTCGTTGGCGCCGGGAGCGCCGATGACCGTGTCGTAGTGGGCGCTGACCATGACCACCGGTCCATCGGCACCGGACCGCCCCACCCGCTCGCCGATGACGTTGTGCGAGGTCAGGTTGCGGTGCGCGGAGGTGGCGATGGTGAGCGTGAGCCGACCGCTGGCGAGCAGGGCACGCAGCCGGTGCTTCTGCGCCTGGGCCACCCCGACAACCGGGATCGGCACCGGCGAGTTGGCCGAGCCGGGCAGGGTCGGCGAGAACGTCGCGGCCCGCCGGGGCTCTACGAGGTCGGCCGGGAGGAACACCACGCCGGCGGCCCCCCGGGCCTGGGCGGTGGCCACCAGCTGCTCGCGCCGCGACGACACGTAGTCGATCAGCACGATGCAACCGGTGACGTCCGCCGGGTAGTTCTCGGGTGCGCCCGCGCCCACGTCCACCACGTCGCCACTGGCGGTGGTGTCCAGCGCGGCGTGCGGAGAGGCGCCGGCCTGCCAGCACAGGTCGGTGGGGAGTCCGGCCGGCGAGCCGAGCTGGGCGAGGAACTTGTCCGCCACGGCGAACGGCTCCAGTTGCGTGTCGTACCCCAGGTGGTCCAGCGTCCGGGCGATGTAGTCGGCGGCGCGACGCTCGGAGGCCGTCCCGCCGATGCGCGGTCCGATGTCCTCGCTGAGGACGCGCAGATGCGACAGCGCCCGCTCGGCCGAGGCCTGAGCGATCACCTTGCGGTCGTCGGGGGTGAGGGTCGGCGGCCGGTGTGCGCCGGGCCGCTGGTCGGTTGCCGCCCAGGCGGGGGCGGGAAGGGCAACGGTGGCCGCGCCACCGAGGGCGACCGTCAGCATGCGCCGCCGGCTCACCGTAGAGCGCGACGAGTCGGTTGCGGGTGTAGCGGGGTAGCCGCTGTATGAGGGCATGCGTTCTCCTGTTCGGTTGCTGAGCCCGGTCTGACCGATGAGTGACCGAGCTCACCAAGATCACGACGCTACCCCGCTCGCACACCCGCTCCAAGATCCGTTTGGTTCTGGCAACGGCCCGACCGGTCGAGGTGGTGGCGGACTCAACCAGTTATGGTTGCCGCCGCGAGGCTGCGGGCGCCGTCGGCCGTGACCCGGCGCCACCGCAGCTCGGCGAGGCCCACGACGGCGGCCACCAGCACGCCGATCGCGCCGGTCACCGCGAAGCCCCAGAGCGGCGTCCAGGCGTCGATCACCGCACCGGCCAGCGGGGCCCCCACCGCGATGCCGACGGTGACCGCCGAGCCGTGCAGGCCCATCGCCTCGCCGCGGACGGAGGCCGGGGCGAGCCGGCTCACCGCGTCGGAGCTGGCCGCGATGGTCGGGGCGCAGAGCGCGCCAGCGGGGACGAGCGCCAGGCAGAGCAGCCACCAGTGGCCGCCGCCCAGCCCGACCGGGATGGTGCAGAGGCTCAGCGCGGCGGCCAGCGCCAGCGGGGAGAAGGAGCGGCGGACCGCCCCGTACGCGAAGCCACCGACCAGCGACGCGACCGCCCACATGGTGAGCACGGCGCCGGTCCAGCCGACCTCGCCACTGGCCCGCAGCACGGCGACCACCGCGATGTCGGTGCCGCCGAGCACCAGGGTGGCTGCGGCGCTGACCGCGAGCACGGCCAGCATCCGGGGGGTGAGCCACTCCCGCCGGGGCGTCCGGGGCTGCGGCCCGGCCGGCTCACCGGCGCTGCGGGTGGGCGGGTTGAGCAGCCAGAACGCGACGCCCGAGGCGATGACGCCGGCGCCGACCGCCCAGAGCGTGGTGCGTGCCGAGATGGTGGTGGCCAGCGCTACGGCGAGCGCGGGCCCGACCATGAACGACAGCTCGACGGACATCGAGTCCAGCGCGTACGCGGGACGCCGCCGGTCCTCCGGGGCCAGCGCGGCGATGGACTGGCGGACCATCGAGAAGATCGGCAGGGCGAGCAGCCCGGCGAGGAAGGCGGCCGGCAGCAGCACCGGGAGCGAGAGCGCCGGCGCGCTCGCCCAGAACACCGCCTCGGCGACGGTGGTCAGGGCGACCACCGGGCGCAGGCCGCGCCGGTCGACCAGGCGGCCGAGCAGCGGCGAGCCGAGCGCCGCTCCGACGGTCATCGCGGCGCCGACCAGGCCGGCCGCGCCGTAGCTGGCGCCCAGGTCGAGCACCACGAAGAAGGTGAGTGTCACCCCGGTCGCGGTGAGCGGGATGCGGGCCAGCACGGACACCAGCAGCAACGGCCGGAGCCCGGGCAGGGCCAGCGTCTGCCGGTAAGGCGTCAAGTTCACGATGGTCCGTACCTCCGGCGGTCATCCTCGATCGGGGGTACGACATCGGCAAGCGATTACCGGCTCAAGCGGCCCTGATCACAGGCGTACCGAGCATGGTGACCCCGGCGCCGTCCATCGCCCGCAGCGCCACGTCGAGGGTGTCCGGCGCGACGGCGGCGGTCAGGTCGAGCAGCACTGTGGTGTCGAAGCCCTCGCGGGCGGCGTCCAGTGCGGTGGCCCGGACGCAGTGGTCGGTGGCGATGCCGACCACGTCCACCCGGTCGACGTCGTGCCGGCGCAGCCAGTCGGCCAGGCACTCGCCGTCCTCCGCGTGCCCCTCGAACCCTGAGTACGCGGCACAGTACTCGCCCTTGTGGAAGACCGCCTCGACCCGGTCGGTCTCCAGGTCGGGGTGGAACTCGGAGCCGGCGGTGCCGGCCACGCAGTGCCGTGGCCAGCACTCGACGTAGTCCGGCGGATCGCCGAAGTGCGCCCCCGGGTCGATGTGGTAGTCCTTCGTCGCCACCACGTGGTCCCACCGGTCGGTCTCGGCGGCGAGCAGCCGGGAGATGCCGGCCGCCACGCCCGCCCCGCCGGCCACGGCGAGGGAGCCACCCTCGCAGAAGTCGTTCTGCACGTCCACGATGATCAAGGCGTTGGCCATCGGAGCGTCCCTTCCTCAGGTCGCGGGTACGACGGTCACCGGAATGGCCGGGTCGCCCCCGGAGAGCTTGAGCCCTTCCCACGGGATGGAGATCAGGCACTGTCGCAGGTGCTCCCGGGACTCGTCCAGCGAGGGCAGCGCGACCGGCTCGCCCTCGATGATGAAGGAGCGCTGGAGCAGGCGGTCGTTCGGCTGCCGGTCCGGCACGCCCTGCGGCACGATGACCTCCTCGGTGGCGGTGCCGGTGGGCTTGTGCCGGCGTACCGCGACCTTCCGGCCGCCGATGGTGGCCTTCTGCTCGGAGCGCTTGACCACCTGCCGTCCCGCCACCTCGACCAGCTTGTAGACGAGCCCGGCGGTGGGCGCGCCGGAGCCGGTGACCACGGCGGTGCCGGCGCCGTACATGTCCACCGGCTCGGCGGCGAGGGCGGCGATGGCGTACTCGTCGAGGTCGCCCGAGACGATGATCTTCGTCTCGGTGGCACCGAGCGAGTCGAGCAGTTCGCGGGACTGGTGGGCGATCACCGCCAGGTCGCCGGAGTCGATCCGGACGGCCCGCAGCTCCGGGCCGGCCACCTCGATCGCGTTGCGGATGCCCTGGCTGATGTCGTACGTGTCGACCAGCAGCGTGGTGTCCTTGCCCAGCGTGGCGACCTGCGAGGCGAACGCCGCCTTCTCGTCGTCGTGCAGCAGGGTGAACGCGTGCGCGGCAGTGCCGGCGGTGGGGATGCCGTAGCGCTGGCCGGCGGCGAGGTTGGAGGTGAACCGGAACCCGGCCAGGTACGCCGCTCGCGCCGCGGCCACCGCCGCCTCCTCGTGGGCCCGCCGGGCGCCCATCTCGATCAGGGTGCGGCCACGGGCCGCGGTGACCATCCGGGCGGCGGCGGCGGCGACCGCGCTGTCATGGTTGAGCACCGACAGCACCAGCGTCTCCAGCACCACGCACTCGGCAAAACCGCCGGAGACGGTGAGGATCGGCGAGCCGGGGAAGAAGAGCTCACCCTCGGCGTACCCGTCGACGTCACCGGTGAAGCGGTAGCCGGCCAGCCACTCGGCGACCCGGTCGTCGACCACCCCGGTGCGGCGCAGGAAGTCCACCTCGTCGGCGTCGAAGCGGAAGTCGCGGATCAGCTCGACCAGCCGGCCCGTCCCGGCGACCACCCCGTAGCGGCGCCCGGTGGGCAGCCGCCGGGTGAACACCTCGAAGGCGCAGCGCCGTTCGGCGGTGCCGTCTTTCAGGGCGGCGCTGACCATGGTCAGCTCGTAGTGGTCGGTCAGCAGCGCGGGGCGAAGGGTGCTCACCGCCCCAGCCTAGAGTTGACGCCGGTTACGCGCCTTCGTGGCCTGTGATCGATCGCAGCGCCGGCCGCAACGCCTCCAGCGCCGGCGTGCGGATCTGGTCGCAGCTACCCAGCAGGCCGGCGAGCCGCTGGTGGGCGGAGCCGGCCGAGGCGGCGCGTGCCCGGCGCAGCCCGCCCAGCGCGGTCGCGGTCGCCTCGGCCGCCCAGACCGGCAGGTCGAGCGCGGCGAAGCCGTCGGCCACCTCCAGCAGTTCGGCGTAGTCACCGGCGACAGCGGCCCGGGCGTGGCGGGCGAGCAGGGGCGGCAGCACCCCGTCGACCCGCTCGGAGAGCTCGGCCAGCCGCTGCGCGACGGTGCGCCGCCCGCCGTCGGTGCAGGTCGGGCCGACCGGCGCCGCCGCCCGCCCGAGCCGGACCAGGTCGTGCAGAACCAGCACCTCGTGCCCGGCGAAGTCGTCGGCGCGGAGCCGGTCGGCCAGGTCGCACAGGTGCTTGGCGGCGCCCGGCAGGTCGCCGCCGGCCGCCAGCACCGCGCCGCGGGCCTGCTCCAGCCAGGGGTAGAGCACCACCATGCCAGGGGCGTGGGTCCGGTCGGCCTCGGCCATCGCCGCCGCGGCGTGCCCGGCCTCGCCGCGCAACGCCGCGGCCTGGGCCCGTTCGGCCTGCGCCAGCCCGGCGTAGACCCGGCTGGTGGTCAGCACCGCGCAGGCGCCGAGGCTGACCTTCAGCGCCTCGCCGCTGCGCCCGCGCAGCCGGGCCGCGTACGCCTGCAGGATCGCCAGGTAGCCGGTGCCGAGCCGGAAGTCGCCGGCGCCGGCCAGGTCGGCGAACTCGTCGGCGACGATCGCGTCGATGCCGGCCAGGTCGCCGGCGAGGGCCAGCCGGGTGCCCCGGGCCAGTTCCATCGCCAGCTGGAGGTAGGGCATGTCGCTGCGCCAGTGCGGCGCCTCCGCCGCCACCCGGGCGATCGCCGTCGCGCTGCGCCGGAACTGCCCCCGCGCCGCGTCCAGATGGGCGATGGTGCAGCGGGCCAGCTCCCGGGCCGCCACGCCGGCGGCCGGGCGGTCCAGCACCGACCGGGCGAGCCGGAGCGCCTCCGCGCCGTCCAGGCCGTGCAGCCGCATGATCGCCTCGAAGGCGCGCACCCGCGCCTGGTCGCCGGGGTCGGTCAGCTGCGCGCCCGCCTGGGCGATCTCCTCCACGGTGGACGGCCGGCTGAGCCCCCAGTAGCTCACCATGCCGCGCACGGTCAGCCAGCGGCTGCGCCGCCGGTCGCCGTCGATCTCGCCGGCCACCGCGTCGAGCACCCGGATCGCCTCGTCGGGCCGGTCGGCGAACATCAGGATGGTGGCGAGCAGTTCCGTGGCGTCGAAGCCGCCGCCGGCGTCGAGCGCCGCGCGGGCCAGCCGGGTCGCCAGGGGTACGTCGTACCGGGCGAACGCCTGGGCAGCCGCGCCGAGCAGCAGCGTGGCGTCCTGGGCGGTGCCCGAGTCCAGCCGCCACGCCGCGACCCGGAGCAGGTCGCCGCGCCGCCGCGCGCCGACCAGTTCCAGCAGGTCCGCCAGGCGCGCCTGCAACCGTCGGGTACGGCTGACCGGGCAGCGTCGCCGCATCATCTCGCCGTAGAGCGGGTGGGCCAGCCGGACGTCGAGCCGCCGGTCGTTGTGGACCATGGTGATCAGGCCGCGCTCCTCGGCCAGCTCCACGTCGGCCGGGTCGGCGGCCCGGTTCAACAGGGTCAGGCCGAGGGGTTCGCCGAAGGCGATCAGCTCCACCACGGCCCGGACGCCCGGCTCCAGCCGCCCGATCCGGGTGTCGATCAGGTCGGTGAGGCTGGGGGCCAGCTCCAGCCGGCCGGTCCAGCGCCAGACCCCGTACCGGCGGTCCAGCTCGCCGCCGCCGGCGGCGGCCAGCACCAGCTCGCGCAGGAGCAGCGGGTTGCCGGCGGAGAGCCGGAACAGCCGGTCGGTCGAGCCGGCGTCGACCGGACCGTCCAGGATGGCCGCGAGCAGGTCGGCCGTCTCGGCCGGGCCGAGCGGGGCGAGCTCGAGATGCTCGACCAGATCGTCGGTCCAGAGCGCCCGGATCGGCAGCGGCACCTGCTCGCCGTTGCGCAGCGTCCCCAGGATGGTGGTGTTCTCCTGGCGGGCGAGCAGGTGGACCAGCGCGGCCGACGGCGGGTCGAGTAGATGGGCGTCGTCGATGGCGAGCACGATCCGCCGGCCGGCGGCCTGCTCCTGCAACACCTCGACGCCCCAGCGCAGCACGCCGGCGGGGGAGAGGCCCGGCGGCTGCTCGGCGGGGAGCACCTGGGCCAGCCCGCCGAACGGCAGGGCGCCGGTGGCGGTGCTGGCCGCCACGTACCAGATCGCGTAACGGTCGGCGGGGAGCGACTCCACCCCCTCGCGCAGCAGCCGGCTCTTGCCGATGCCGGCCCGGCCGCTGACGAAGAGCCCCGCCTCGGCGCCGTCCACGGCCGAATGCAGACGGTCAAGTTCAGCTGTTCGGCCGACGAAGGTCCACCGACTCATCGGTGCAGCATATCGACGGAAATCCGGGTCCGTGCACGCAGTCACGCTGCGAAGTTGAGTAATCTCGTGGTTGTCGGTGAGTATCCGCGGTGTTCGGTGAGGGTCGGTACCGGCCCGTACCCTTCCGGAAGCCGGGTGCCACCGCACCGGACGTCCACGCGGGCGGATCACCGCCGCCCGCCCGCAACGGGAGGCCGCCGATGACACCCGGTCCGCTCCCCGGGGTCGACGCGCCCGACGACGTGTCCGGTGGTCCCGGCGGCGCGGTCGAGCTGTCCCGCTGCGGTCCGCTGTCCGCCCGCCTGGGGGTCACCGAGCCCGGCCCCGACGAGCCGCTCGCCGTGGTCGCCGCCGGCCCGGCCGCCGCGGCCCGCCGTAAGGTGCTCGCCGCCCTGCTGGGCGTCGCCTCCGGCATGCTCGACGTGCCGGCGGGCAGCTGCCTGCTGGTCCGGCACGCCCGGGTCGCCACCCGTGCCGCGTACGTGCCGGGCTACCGGCAGCCCCACTCCTACGGCGCCGACCAGACGGCGGCCGGTCCCGCGCTGGCCCGCCCGCCGCGCCGGGTCGAGCTGAGCCTGCCCGAGCCGCTGCTGCGTCACTTCGCGGTGCTCGACACACCGGACGCCCACACCCTCGGGGTGGCCGGCGGCCGGGTGCTCCTGGACGCGGTGGGCCGCGGTGGCGCGCTGCTCTACGTCATCGGCGCCGACCAGGCCTTCACCGCCGCCGAGCTGCACCTGCTGGCCGAGGTGGCCCGGGCCCGGGTCGAGGTCTTCTTCGTGGTCACCCCCGGCGCGGGCGGCTGGACGCCGGCCGGGGGGGAGACCGGGACGGACGACACGGAGGCACCCGTCCCGTCGCCTCGCGACGTGTCGTCCGGGGCCGGGGCCCTGCTGGATCCGGCGGAGGTCAGCGTCGAGGCGCACCGGGCGGCCCTGCTCGCCGCCGTGCCGGCCCTCGCCGCCGCCCGCTGGTTTCCGGTCCACCGGGCGGAGCATCCCGGCCTGCGCCGGGCCCTGGTCGGCTGGGCCGCCGACGAGGTGCTGCGCCGGGGCAGCCGGCAACCGCCCGTGCTGCCCGGTGCCCACGGACGGGTGGCCGCCGTGCCCGACGCGGACGCGGGGGACTGGTCGGAGCGGCTGGAGCGGCAGACCACCGGCTGTGCCCGCAGCATCCGCCAGCACCTCGCGCTGGAGCTGGCCAACGTCCACCTGCGGGCGGTCCAGGAGATCGTCTTCGGGGTGGGCTGCGCGGGCCTGCCACAACTGCTCGACCAGGAGATGGCGGCGCTGTCCCTGCTCGCCACCACCCAGTGCGACCAGGCCGTACGCGCGGTCATCGACGACGCCGCCGCGCGGGTCCTCGGCGCGCCGCTGGCCGAGGGAGTCCGGCAGCGGATCGCCGCGGCCGTCCGGTGGGGCCTGGCCGACCAGCCGCAGGGTCAGGACCTCGAACGGGTGTTCCTGGTCACCAGCACCGCCGGGGTGGGCGAGCTGGCCGGCGCCGGCGCGATCGAGGCGCTGGCCGGCCATCCCGGGGCGGACCGTGCCGAGGTGCTGCCGCCGTTCGCGGTGGCGCTCTCCGGCGGGTGCTGGCAGCACTGGCGCACCCCGGGCAACAACGACCCGAATGCCGCCCGGTCCTGGGCCCAGCGCGCCCTGCGTGAGGTGGAGCTGGAGCTGTCCCGCGAGGTGTCCCGGCGCTTCGAGGCGGTCCGTCTCTCCCTCGGCGCGGTGCTCTCCGATGCCCTCGACCACGGCATCCTGCTCGCCTGAGCGCGGCGTCGTCGCGCCGTCGCCCCGCCCGGTCCCCGTGGCCCGGGAGGGTGATCCGGGCCGCCCCGGCGTTCCGGTTCATCGGTTCGCCGAATCCGATGGCACGATGGGGGGCATGGCCGCTCCACAGGTTGCACCGGTCGAGACGCCGGACACCGACGAGGTGCCGGTCTCGGACCGGCCTTGGGTGACGATCGTCTGGGACGACCCGGTCAACCTCATGACGTACGTGACCTGGGTCTTCCAGAAGCTCTTCGGGTACAGCCGGGAGAAGGCCGAGAGGCTGATGCTGGACGTGCACCACAAGGGTCGGGCCGTGGTGTCCAGCGGCGCCCGGGAGCGGATGGAGCACGACGCGTCGCAGCTGCACGCGTACGGGCTCTGGGCGACGGTGGACCGCTCGTGAGCATGTTCCGCCGCCAGGGCGGCCGATACGTCGCCACCTTCGCCGTCGACGAGGTGCGCGTCCTGCGCAAGGTCGCCTCCGAGGTGGTGGGGCTGCTCACCGACGGGTTCGACCACTCCGACCCGGTGGTCGGGCGGCTGTTCCCCGACGCGTACCCGGACGACCCGGCCAACACCGCGGAGTTCCGCCGGTACACCGAGGGCGACCTCAAGACCGCCAAGATCGACCAGGCCGGCGCGATCCTGGCCGCGCTGCCGGACTCCGCCGGCGGCGAGGTGCGGCTGGACGCCGAGGCCGCCGAGGCGTGGCTGCGGGCGCTCAACGACGCCCGGCTCGCCATGGGTGTCCGGCTGGAGGTCAAGGACGGCACCGACCTGGGCGAGGAGCTCGACGACGCGGTCGCCGAGGACCCGACCTCCTCGCGGGTGTTCCAACTGTCGGTCTACGCCTACCTGGGATATCTGCAAGAGTCCCTGCTCAATGCCCTGATCGACTGAGTGTGACGGTCGCCGCCTCGCCGCCGGCGGCGGGTGGGCGCTAGGCTGGGCCACGTGTTGAGCATCGACCGGTCGATCGTCGAGGCGATCGTCGCCCACGCGCGCCGGGACCACCCGGACGAGGCGTGCGGCGTGGTCGCCGGCCCCGCCGGCAGCGACACCCCCACCCGGCACATTCCGATGGACAATGCCGCCCGTTCGATGACGTTCTACGAGTTCGACTCGATGGAGCAGCTGCGGTTGTGGCGGGAGATGGACGACCGCGACGAGGAGCCGGTCGTCATCTACCACTCGCACACCGCGACGGAGGCGTACCCGTCCCGTACGGACGTCTCCTTCGCCGGCGAGCCCGGGGCCCACTACCTGCTGGTCTCCACCCGCGAGTCCGACACCGAGGAGATCCGCTCCTTCCGGATCGTCGACGGTGTGGTGACCGAGGAGCCGGTGCGGATCGTGGACGCCGCGGTGGACCCGCACGCGGTCCAGTCCTACATGTTCGGGCAGAGCCCGGCGACGGTCGACTACGAGTGTTCCGGCCGCTGACCTTCAGCGCCGTCCACTTTCCGTCCGTCACCGAGGCACACCCGATCAAGGAGCACGACACCATGGCCATCGAGGTTCGCATCCCCACCATCCTGCGCAGCTACACCGGCGGCGCGAAGGTCGTCGAGGGCGCCGGGGACACCCTGGGCGACCTGCTCACCGACCTGGACTCCCGGCACGCCGGCCTGAGGGCCCGGCTGGTCACCGACGCCGGGGCGCTGCACCGCTTCGTCAACGTCTACGTCAACGACGAGGACGTCCGCTTCCTCGGCGCGCTGGACGCCAAGCTCAACGACGGTGACAGCGTGACCATCCTGCCGGCCGTCGCCGGTGGCGCGTTCGGCTTCGCGGCGGCAGCCGCGATCTCGCAGCACCGTGCGGCGGCAGCCGCGATCTCGCAGCACCGTGCGGCGGCAGCCGCGATCTCGCAGCACCGTGCGGCGGCTGCCGCGATCTCGCAGCACCGTGCCGCCGCCGCGGCCGTCGCCCCGCGCGGAGCGCGGTCGGCCGTCGACGCCCGCTGACGGCGGTCGTCATGGCGCGGCACGACAGCCTGCTCGACGCCTGCGGCGGCACCCCCCTGGTGGGGCTGCCCCGGCTCTCGCCGACGGTGCCCGAGGGGGCACCGCCGGTGCGGCTCTGGGCGAAGCTGGAGGACCGGAACCCGACCGGCAGCATCAAGGACCGGGCGGCCCTGTTCATGGTCCGCGCGGCCGAGGCGGCCGGCCGGCTCCGGCCGGGCGACACCATCCTCGAACCGACCAGCGGCAACACCGGCATCGCGCTGGCCATGGTGGCCAAGCTCCGCGGCTACCGGTTGGTCTGCGTGATGCCGGAGAACGTCTCCACCGAGCGGGTCCAGCTGCTCCGGATGTACGGTGCGGAGATCATCTTCTCGCCGGCCGCCGGCGGCTCGAACCAGGCCGTCGCCACCGCCAAGCAGATCTCGGCGGAGCACCCCGACTGGGTGATGCTCTTCCAGTACGGCAACGAGGCCAACGCCCGGGCGCACTACGAGACGACCGGGCCGGAGCTGCTGCACGACCTGCCCACGATCACCCACTTCGTGGCGGGTCTGGGCACCACCGGCACCCTGATGGGCACCGGCCGCTACCTGCGGGAGAAGGTCGACGGAATCCAGGTGGTCGCGGCCGAACCGCGCTACGGCGAGCTCGTCTACGGCCTGCGCAACATCGACGAGGGGTACGTCCCGGAGCTCTACGACGCCACCGTGTTGTCCCGGCGCTTCTCCGTGGGCACCCGGGACGCGGTGCTGCGCACCCGGCAGTTGGTGGAGGTCGAGGGCATCTTCGCCGGCTTCTCCACCGGGGCGATCCTGCACGCCGCCCTGGCGGTGGCGCACGAGGCGGTGCGGGACGGTCGCCGGGCCGACGTCGCCTTCGTGGTCTGTGACGGCGGCTGGAAGTACCTGTCCACCGGCGCCTACGGTGGCACCCTCGCCGACGCCGAGGACGCCCTCGATGGTCAGCTCTGGGCGTGACGGCCGGCCACGGGCCGGCCGGTCCACGCAGGCCGGCCCGCCGGTGTCACGTTGATGACAACATCCATTGGATGATTCTTGCCCCGCTGTCGCTGCGCGTAGGCTGCGCAGCGTGGCGTACGCGTCGGTAAAGATCATCGGCGGGGCTGGCACCGGCGTGTCGACTACGTTGAGCAATGGCAGGGCGACTGGATGAGACTGACCGTCCTCGGCTGCGCGGGCAGCTTTCCCGGCCCCGAGTCCCCCTGCTCCGCCTACCTCGTCGAGGCGGACGGCTTCCGCCTCCTGGTCGACTTCGGCTCCGGGTCGCTGTCCACCCTCCAGCGCTACGCGGGGCTGCACTCCCCGGACGCCATTCTCCTGACCCACCTGCACTGCGACCACATCCTCGATGCCGCCTCGTACGTGGTGGTCCGCCGGTACGCCCCCGACGGGCCGTACCCGCCCCTGCCGGTGTACGCCCCGTCCGGCGCGCCGGACCGGCTGGCCGCGGTCTACGACCAGGAGGACAGCACGGTCGAGGACGTGTACCAGTTCTACGGCCTGCAACCCGGCACCTTCCCGATCGGCCCGTTCACCGTCACCGTCGACCGGATGAACCACCCGGTCGAGACGTACGGGGTGCGCCTGGAGCACGGCGGGCGGGTGCTCTGCTACTCCTCGGACACCGCGCCCTGCGAGGCGCTGCTGCGGCTGGCCCAGGACGCCGACGTCTTCCTCTGCGAGGCGAGCTACCTCGACGGCGTGGAGAACCCGCCGGACCTGCACCTCACCGGCCGGGAGGCCGGCGAGGCGGCGACCAAGGCGGGGGTCGGCCGGCTGCTGCTGACCCATCTCGTGGTCGCCTGGGGCAGCGAGTCGCGCACCGTCGAGGCCGCCGCCGGCGCGTACGACGGGCCGCTGGAAGTGGTCCGCGCCGGCGCCACGTACGACATCTGAGCGAGCGGATTCGTGCCGAACTGTTCGCCCCCGCGTCAGCGGCCCGTCGGCTGACGCACCGCTGACGCCTGCACGGTGAGGCCATGCGGATCGCCATCGTGACCGAGTCGTTCCCGCCGGACGTCAACGGTGTCGCGCACTCGGTCGTCCGGACGGCGGAACACCTCGTGGCCCGGGGCCATCAGCCGCTGGTCATCGCCCCCGCCCCACCCGGCGCCCGGCGCGGCCCCGACGGGCGGCACGCGTACCAGGTGGTGCGGGTCCCGAGCGTGCCGCTCCCGCGCTACCAGGGCTTCCGGCTCGGTGTGCCGGGCACCCGGCTGAGCGGGGCACTGCTCTCCCACGCACCCGACGTGGTGCACCTCGCCAGCCCGTTCGTGCTCGGCGCGCGCGCCGCGACGCTGGCCCAGCGACACGGACTGCCCACCGTCGCGGTGTACCAGACGGACGTGGCGTCGTACGCCCGCGCCTACCGGGTGGGCTGGGGTGAGGCGGCCGCCTGGCACCGACTGCGGGAGATCCACAACTCGGCGCACCGCACCCTGGCCCCGTCCACCCGGGCCGCCGCCGACCTGATCGCCCACGGCGTGCAGCGGATCTGGCTCTGGCGCCGGGGGGTCGACGCCGTGCGGTTCACCCCCGAGAAGCGCTGTACCGCCCTGCGTCGGGCGCTGGCGCCGGACGGCGAGGTCCTGGTGGGCTATGTGGGGCGCCTCGCGCCGGAGAAGCGGGTGGACCTGCTGGAGGCGACCTCCCGGCTGCCCGGGGTGCGGGTCGTGGTGGCCGGTGACGGCCCGGCCCGACAGCAGTTGGAACGCGCCCTGCCCCGGGTGCGCTTCCTCGGCGTACAGCACGGCGACGACCTGGCCCGTCTCTACGCCAGCCTGGACGTCTTTGTCCACACCGGACCGCACGAGACGTTCGGCCAGACCGTGCAGGAGGCGTCGGCCAGCGGCGTGCCGGTGGTCGCGCCGGCCAGCGGGGGACCCGTCGACCTGGTCGAGCCCGGGGTCACCGGGCTGCTGGTGCCGCCCGCCGATCCGGTCGCCCTGGCCGACGCGGTGGCCGGGCTGGTCGCCGACGTGAGCCGGCGGACGGCGTACGGGGCCGCGGGGCGGGCCGCGGTCAGCCGGCACAGTTGGGGACTCGTGGGCGACGAGCTGATCGGGCACTACCGAGCGGTCCTGGCCGGCGTACCCGCCGCCGGGCTGTCGGCGGCGTGATGGCCGGGCGGGTGCTGCGGATCGTACGGCTGGCGAACTTCGTCTCCGGTCGGTCCGGCGGGTTGCGTACCGCACTTCGCCACCTCGGCGAGGGCTACCGGGACGCCGGGCACGAGCCGGCGCTGGTGATTCCCGGCGACCGGGCGGGCGTGACCCGGCACCCCTGGGGGTCGGTGGTCACCCTGCCCGGGCCGACGCTGCCCGGCAGCGGCGGTTACCGGGTGCTGACCGACCGGGCGGCGGTGCGGCGGCTGCTCACCCGGCTGGCGCCGGACCGCCTGGAGGTGTCCGACCGGAGCACCCTGCGCTGGACCGGCACCTGGGCGCGGGCCCACGGAGTGCCGTCGGTGATGGTGTCCCACGAGTGCCTGACCGGCCTGCTCGGCCAGTGGGGGATGACCGGGTCCGCTGCCAGGCGCGTCGCGGACCGGCTCAACCGGCGGACCGTCGCGGAGTACGACCGGGTCGTGTGCACCACCCGGTGGGCGGCGGAGGAGTTCGGGCGGATCGACGCGCCCACCGTCGACCTGGTGCCGCTCGGCGTGGACCTCGCCACGTTCCACCCGGACCGGGCCGACCGCGCCCTGCGCGAGCGCTACGCCGACGACACCGAGGTGCTGCTGGTGCACTGCGCGCGGCTCTCCACCGAGAAGCGGCCGGGGCTGGCGATCGACACGCTCGCCGCGCTGCGCCGGGCCGGCGTGCCGGCGGTGCTGGTGATGGCCGGCGATGGACCGCTGCGCGGCGTGCTGGCCCGGCGAGCGGCCCGGCTGCCGGTGCACTTCACCGGGTTCCTGCCCGACCGGTCGGCCGTCGCCGCCCTGCTCGCCACCGCCGACGTCGTGCTCGCGCCGGGCCCGGTGGAGACGTTCGGGCTGGCCGGTCTGGAGGCGCTGGCCTCGGGCACGCCGGTGGTGGTGAACGCCGCCAGCGCGCTGCCCGAGGTGGTCGGCGGGGCCGGTGTCGCCGCGTACGGCACACCCTCCGCGCTGGCCGACGCGGTGCTCCGGCTGCTCGACCGGCCGGCGGCCGCCCGGCGGGTCGCCGCCCGCGCCCGGGCCGAGGAGTTCGGCTGGCCCGCCGCGGTGGCCGGCTTCCTGCGGGCGCACGGCGCGGAGCCCGACCCGCCCGCTGCGTCGCCGGCGGCGCGGGGCACCACCGGCTGAGGGCACCCCGGGGCGGTTGGATCAACCGACCGCATAGGGTGCAGGCATGGCGCGACCTGACGGGCGGCTGCCCGACCAACTTCGACCGGTGACCCTGACCCGCGGCTGGAGCACCCATCCGGAGGGCTCCGTGCTCGTCGAGTTCGGCGGCACGCGGGTGCTCTGCACCGCCAGCGTCACCGAGGGGGTGCCCCGCTGGCGCAAGGGCTCCGGGCTGGGCTGGGTGACCGCCGAGTACGCGATGCTGCCCCGGGCCACCAACACCCGCTCGGACCGGGAGAGCGTCAAGGGGCGCGTCGGTGGTCGTACCCACGAGATCTCCCGGCTGATCGGCCGGAGCCTGCGGGCGTCGATCGACCTCAAGGCACTGGGCGAGAACTCGATCGTGCTCGACTGCGACGTGCTCCAGGCCGACGGCGGCACCCGCACGGCGGCGATCACCGGCGCGTACGTGGCGCTGCACGACGCGGTGACCTGGCTGGCCGGGCGCAAGGCGCTGGCCGGCAGGCCGGAGAAGGTGATGCACCGGTCGGTGGCGGCGGTCAGCGTCGGCATCATCGCCGGCGAGCCCCGGCTCGACCTCGACTACTCCGAGGACGTGGCCGCCGAGGTGGACATGAACGTGGTCTGCACCGGCGAGGGCGAGTTCGTCGAGGTGCAGGGGACCGGCGAGGCCGGCGTCTTCTCCCGGGAGCAGCTCGACGCGCTGCTCGACCTGGGAATGTTGGGCTGCGTGGAACTGGCCGAGGCACAGCGGAAGGCACTGGCATCGTGAGCGCGAGGAGTGAGCTTGCGAGGCCCGCAGTCGCGAACGAAGGTGACTCAGCATGAACAAGGTCCTGCTCGCCACCCGTAACCGCAAGAAGCTGATCGAGCTCCAGCGGATCCTCGACGGCGCGCTCGGCGCGCACCGGATCGCCCTGATCGGGCTGGACGACGTCGAGGAATACCCGGAGCTGCCGGAGACCGGCCTGACCTTCGGCGAGAACGCGCTGATCAAGGCCCGGGAGGGCTGCCGGCGGACGGGCCTGCCCACCATCGCCGACGACTCCGGGCTGACGGTCGACGCCCTCAACGGCATGCCGGGTGTGTTCAGCGCCCGTTGGGCCGGCGCGCACGGCGACGACCGGGCCAACCTCCAGCTGGTGCTGGACCAGATCGCCGACCTGCCCGACGAGCACCGCGCCGCCTCCTTCGTCTGCACCGTCGCCCTGGTGCTGCCGGGCGGCAAGGAGCACCTGGTCGACGGCCGCCAGGCCGGCCGGTTGCTGCGCGCCCCGCGCGGCGAGGGCGGTTTCGGGTACGACCCGATCTTCCTCGGCGACGGCCAGGACCGGACCAGCGCCGAGCTGACGCCGGAGGAGAAGGACGCGGTCAGCCACCGCGGCAAGGCGCTGCGCGAGCTGGCCAAGCTGGTCGCCAAGGTGCTGCCGCCCGCCGGCTGACCCGGCCCGCCCCGGCGGCGTGCCGCCCGGGCCCGCCCCGGCGGCGGGCGCCCGGTTACGTCGTCACCGTGGCCAGCAGGGCGGCCAGCGCCGCCGGGAGACACGCCCTAGCCGAGCGGGCCGACCTCCCGCTCGATCGCGGCCCGCAGCTCCGGCCCGGCCAGCACCGCCCGGGCGGCCTCCATCACCGGGGCGAGGAAGACGTCCGGCCCGGGCTCGCCGGCGATCGGGCCCAGCGCCTCGACGGCGGCCCGCCCGGCCGGGGACGGGTCCAGCGGCGCGCGGAGCTGGAGCCCGCGCACACCGGCCAGCAGCTCCACGGCGAGCAGGCTGGTCAGGTTGTCCAGCACCGTGCGCAGCTTCTTGGCCGCCGCCCAGCCCATCGAGACGTGGTCCTCCTGCATCCCGCTGGTGGGCAGCGAGTCCACCGAGGCGGGGGCGGCGAGCCGGCGGTTCTCCGCGACGATCCCGGCGGCCGTGTACTGGGCGATCATCAGGCCGGAGTTGACCCCGGCGTCGGGGGAGAGGAAGGCCGGCAGCTCCCGGTTGCGGGCCACGTCGAGCAGCCGGTCGACCCGGCGCTCGGCGATCGCGCCCACCTCGGCGGCGGCGATGGCCAGGTAGTCGGCGGCGAAACCGAGCGGCGCGCCGTGGAAGTTGCCGGTGGACTCGACCCGTCCGTCGGGCAGCACCACCGGGTTGTCCACCACCGACAGCAGTTCCCGCTCGGCCACCGTCGCGACGAAGTCCAGCGTGTCCCGCGCGGCGCCGGCCACCTGCGGGGCGCAGCGCATCGAGTACGCGTCCTGCACCGCGTGTGCCAGGTCGTCGCGGTGTGAGTCCATCACCCGGGAGTCCTGGAGCAGCCGGTGGATGTTCGCCGCCGACGCGGCCTGGCCGGGGTGCGGCCGGATGGCGTGCAGCTCGGGCAGGAACGGCCGCTCCGAGCCGAGCATCGCCTCGATGGCCAGCGCGGCGGTCACGTCGGCCATGGTGAACAGGTGCCGGGCGTCGTGGATCGCCAGCAGCAGCATGCCCAGCATGCCGTCGGTGCCGTTGATCAGCGCCAGCCCCTCCTTGGCGGCCAGCTCGATCGGCGTCAGCCCCGCCCGGCGCAGCGCCTCGGCGGCGTCCAGCCGCTCGCCGGCCGGGCCGAGCACCCAGCCCTCGCCGAGCAGCACCAGCGCGCAGTGCGCCAGCGGCGCCAGGTCGCCGGAGGCGCCGAGCGAGCCGTGTTCCGGCACCCACGGGGTGATCTCGTGGTTGAGCAGGTCCACCAGGGCCTCGGCGACCAGCGGGCGTACCCCGGAGCGGCCGAGCGCCAGCGAGCGGACCCGCAGCAGCATCATCGCCCGGACCACCTCGCGGGGCATGGGCGCGCCGATACCGGCGGCGTGCGAGCGGATCAGCGCGTGTTGCAGCTCGGCGCGGCGCTCGGGCGCGACGAAGGTGTTCGCCAGTGCGCCGAAGCCGGTGGAGACGCCGTAGACGGGGCGGCCGGCGGCCTCGATCCCGTCCACGATGGACCGGCTGGCGGTCATCGCGTCCACGGCGGCCGGATCGAGGACGACCTTGGCGGTGCCGCGGGCCACGGCGAGCACGTCGGCGGGGGTGATCCCGGTGGGCTGGATGGTCACGGTCATTGCGGCACTCCGTTGTGCAGAACCTGGCGGATCAGTGGCACCCCCGGCCGGTAGGCCAGGTGCAGGTGGGACGGGGCGTCCAGGACGACGAGGTCGGCCCGGGCGCCCGGGGCGAGCACCCCGATGTCGTCGCGGCGCAGCGCCCGCGCACCCCCGGCGGTCGCCGCCCAGACGGCCTCCGCCGGGGTCATCCGCATCTCGCGTACGGCGAGCGCGACGCAGAACGGCATCGACGAGGTGTACGACGAGCCGGGGTTGCAGTCGGTGGCGAGCGCGACGGTCACGCCCGCGTCGAGCAACCGGCGGGCGTCCGGGTACGGCGAGCGGGTGGAGAACTCCGCCCCCGGCAGCAGGGTGGCGACGGTCGGCGAGCCGGCCAGCGCGTCGACGTCGGCGTCGGTCAGGTGGGTGCAGTGGTCGACGCTGGCCGCGCCCAGCTCCACCCCGAGCCGCACCCCCGGCCCGGGGCCGAGCTGGTTGGCGTGCACCCGCATGCCCAGCCCGGCCGCCTTTCCGCAGGTGAGAATCGCCCGGGTGTGGTCGGCGTCGAAGGCACCCCGCTCGCAGAAGACGTCCACCCAGCGCGCGTACGGGGCGGCGGCGGCGAGCATCGGCCCGCAGACCAGCCCCACGTAGTCGTCGGGCCGGTCGGCGTACTCGGCGGGGACGACGTGCGCGCCGAGGAAGGTGGTCTCCTCGCTGACCTCGGCGGCGATCCGCAGCGAGCGGGCCTCGTCGGCGACGGTGAGGCCGTACCCGCTCTTGATCTCCATGGTGGTGGTGCCCTGCCGCGTCGCCTCCCCGCGCAGCCGGCGCACGGTGGCCCGCAGCTCGTCGTCGGAGGCCGCGCGGGTCGCGCCGACCGTGGTGCGGATGCCCCCGCCGGTGTACGGCTGCCCGGCCATCCGGGCGGCGAACTCGGCGGCCCGGTCACCGGCGAAGACCAGGTGGGCGTGGCTGTCCACGAAGCCGGGCAGCACCGCGGCACCGCCGGCGTCGATCCGCCGGTCGGCGGCCGGGGCGTCCCGGGACGGGCCGATCCAGGCCACCCGGCCCTCCTCGACCAGCAGCGCCACCCCGCGGCGGATGCCGAGCGGGCCGCCCTCGCCCGCGCCGGCGGAGTTGGTGACCAGCTCCCCGATGTCGTCGACCAGCAGGCTGCTCACGCCGCGCCTCCCGTCCCGGCTCCCGGCCGGGTCATCGCCGGCTCACTCCTCGCGCGCACCGGCCACCTCCTCGATGGCGGCGTGCAGCTCGCGCGGCACGTCCACGGTCAGGTGCCGGCCGTCGCGCACCACCTGCCGCCCGTCGACCACCACCGAGCTGACGTCCGCGGCGGTCGCCGCGAAGAACGCGCCCACCGGCGGCACCCCGGCCGTGCGGGCGGTGTCGAGCCGTACGGTGACCAGGTCGGCGCGGTCGCCGACGGCGAGCCGGCCGGCGTCGGCCCAGCCCAGCGCGGCGTGCCCGCCGGTGGTCGCGGCGGCCAGCAGGTCGACGGCGGTGAAGTGCCCCCGCCGCCGGGTGCGCAGCCGCTCGTCCAGCTCGACCGCGCGCGCCTCCTCGAAGAGGTCGACCACGGCGTGGCTGTCGCTGCCCAGGCTGAGCGGGCTGCCGGCCTCGGCCATCCGCCGGGCCGGGCCGATCCCGTCGGCCAGGTCCCGCTCGGTGGTGGGGCAGAGGCAGATTCCGGTGCGGCTCTCCCCGAGCAGCGCCACGTCCGCCCCGGTCGGGTGGGTGGCGTGCACGGCGGTGACGTCCGGGCCGAGCACCCCGTGGTCGGCGAGCAGCCGGGTGGGGGTGCGGCCGTGCGCCGCCCGGCAGGCGTCGTTCTCGGCGGGCTGCTCGGACAGGTGCACGTGCAGCGGCGCGCCGCGCCGGTCGGCCCAGCCGGCGACGGTGGCGAGCTGTTCCGCCGGCACCGCGCGGACCGAGTGGATCGCCGCGCCGACCCGGGCGTGGCCGGCGGCAGGGGTGAACGCGTCGACCCGGTCCGCCCAGCGCAGCGCGTCGCCGTCGCCGAAGCGCCGCTGCGGCCCGACCAGCGGGTCGCCGTCCACCGTGGCGGTCAGGTAGCAGGTGTCCAGCAGGGTGATCCGGATGCCGGCCTGCGCAGCGGCCTCGACCAGCGCCGCCGACATCGCGTTCGGGTCCTCGTACGGACTGCCGCCGGGGCCGTGGTGCAGGTAGTGGAACTCGCCGACGCAGGTGATCCCGGCCAGCGCCATCTCCGCGTACGTGGCCCGGGCCAGGGCCAGGTACGAGTCCGGGTCGAGCCGCTGCGCGACCGCGTACATCCGGTCCCGCCAGGTCCAGAAGTCGCCCCGCCCGCTGTGGGTGCGCCCCCGCAGCGCCCGGTGGAAGGCGTGCGAGTGCGCGTTGGCGAGGCCGGGCAGGGTCAGCCCGGGCAGCCGGACCGCGTCGCCCAGCACCTCTACCCCGGCGGTGGGCCGGCCGGCGGTCAGCGGGGCGACGGCGGTGATTCGCCCGTCGACCGCCTCGATCAGCACGTCCGGGGTGGGCTCGGCGTAATCGGGCAGCCAGGCGTACTCGGCGAGCCAGCGGGTCGCGGTCATGCGCGGGCTCAGCGACATGCCAGCTCCTCCAGCACCCGGGCCAGGGCGGTCACCCCGGCGGCGCAGTCGGCGTCGGTGGCCGACTCGGCGGGGGAGTGCGACACCCCGGTCGGGTTGCGCACGAAGAGCATCGCGGTGGGCAGGTGTGCGGCCAGCACCCCGGCGTCGTGCCCCGCCCCGGTGGGCAGCACCGGCGCGTCGAGCAGCCGGGCCAGCCGGTCGGCCAGCCCGTCGTCGAAGGCGACCAGCGGCGTGGCCGACTCCTCGGTGCACGTCAGCTCCGTGCCGTCGCGCTTCGCCCGCTCGGCGGCCTTGGCGTGCACCGCCCCGACCAGCCCGCGCAGGGTCTCCGGCTCTGCCGCCCGGGCGTCCAGCCAGCCGGTCACCCGCGACGGGATCGCGTTGGTGGCGTTCGGCTCCACCGACACCCGGCCCACGGTGGCGTGCGCGTCGCGCAGCCGGGCCTCCTTGTTCGCGGCGAGGACCGTGAAGGCGTACGTCAGCATCGGGTCGCGGCGGTCGGCCATCCGGGTCGTACCCGCGTGGTTGCCCTCGCCGTGGAAGTCGAAGCGCCAGCGGCCGTGCGGCCAGATCGCGCTGGCGACGGCGACCGGCGCGTCCCGCTCGACCAGCGCGCGGCCCTGCTCGACGTGCAGCTCCACGAAGGCCGCGAAGCGGCCGAGCAGCCCCGGGTCGGCGCCCGCCGGCCGCTCGCCCAGCGCTTCGGCGAAGCTCACCCCGGCCGCGTCGCGCAGCCCGGCCGCGCGGTCCACCGCGATCTCCCCGGTGAGGAGCCGTGACCCCAGGCAGGGTACGCCGAACCGCGCCCCCTCCTCCTCCACGAACGCGGCCACCACCACCGGCCGGCCCGGTACGACGCCCGCGCCGCGCAGCTCGTCCACGGCGAGGAACGCGCTGACGATGCCGAGCGGCCCGTCGTACGCCCCGCCGTGCGGCACCGAGTCGAAGTGGCTGCCGGTCAGCACCGCGTCGCCGCCCTCCGGCTCACCCCACCAGGCGAAGAGGTTGCCGTTGCCGTCGGCGGTGACCGGCATGCCCCGGCGGTCGGCCTGCTCGTGGAACCACTCCCGCAGCGTCAGCTCCGGCTCGGTCAGCGCGTAGCGCAGGTAGCCGCCGCTGCCGGCGTCCCGCCCGACCGGCGCGATCTCGTCCCACAGGGTGCGGAACCGGGCGGCGAGGTCGGTCACGCCGTGCCCTCCGCCATCGGCACCCGCACCCCGGTCCGCTCCGCGACCTCGTGGGCGGCGTCGTAGCCGGCGTCCACGTGCCGGATCACGCCCATCGCCGGGTCGTTGGTGAGCACCCGCTCGATCTTCTGCCCGGCCAGCGCCGTGCCGTCGGCGACGCAGACCTGCCCGGCGTGGATGGACCGCCCGATGCCCACGCCACCGCCGTGGTGGATGGACACCCAGGACGCCCCGCTGGCCGTGTTGACCAGCGCGTTGAGCAGCGGCCAGTCGGCGATCGCGTCGGAACCGTCGGCCATCGCCTCGGTCTCCCGGTAGGGACTCGCCACGCTGCCGCAGTCCAGATGGTCCCGGCCGATCACCACCGGCGCGGACAGCTCACCCGAGGCGACCATCTCGTTGAACCGCACGCCCGCCTTGTCCCGCTCGCCGTACCCCAGCCAGCAGATCCGGGCCGGCAGGCCCTGGAAGGCGACCCGCTCGCCGGCCATCCGCATCCACCGGGCCAGGGACTCGTTCTCGGGGAACAGGTCGAGGATGGCCCGGTCGGTGGCGGCGATGTCGGCCGGGTCGCCGGAGAGCGCCGCCCAGCGGAACGGGCCCTTGCCCTCGCAGAACAGCGGCCGGATGTACGCCGGCACGAAACCGGGGAAGTCGAACGCCCGCTCGTACCCGCCGAGCTTCGCCTCGCCCCGGATCGAGTTGCCGTAGTCGAAGACCTCCGCGCCCGCGTCGAGGAAGCCGACCATTGCCTCCACGTGCTTCGCCATCGACGCCCTGGCCCGGCCGGTGAACTCGGCCGGCTTCGCCGCCGCGTAGTCCCGGGCGTCGGCCAGGTCCACCCCCTCCGGCACGTACGACAGCGGGTCGTGCGCGCTGGTCTGGTCGGTCACCACGTCGATCTCGACGCCCCGGCGCAGCAGCTCCGGGAAGACGGTGGCTGCGTTGCCGACCACGCCGACGCTCAGTGCCCGGCGGTCCCGCTTCGCCGCGAGCACCCGCTGCACCGCGTCGTCCAGGGAGTCGGCCACCTCGTCCAGGTAGCGGTCGTGCACCCGGCGGTCCAGCCGGCTGCGGTCCACGTCCACGACCAGGCAGGCGCCGCCGTTCATGGTGACCGCGAGGGGCTGCGCCCCGCCCATCCCGCCGCAGCCGGCGGTCAGCGTCAGCGTCCCAGCCAGCGTGCCGTTGAACCTCTTGGCCGCCACCGCCGCGAACGTCTCGTACGTGCCCTGGAGGATGCCCTGGGTGCCGATGTAGATCCACGAGCCGGCGGTCATCTGCCCGTACATGGTCAGGCCGAGCTGCTCCAGGCGGCGGAACTCCGGCCAGGTGGCCCAGTCACCGACCAGGTTCGAGTTGGCCAGCAGCACCCGGGGCGCCCACTCGTGGGTCCGCATGACCCCCACCGGGCGGCCGGACTGCACCAGCATCGTCTCGTCGTCGCGCAGCTCGGTCAGCGTGCGCACCAGCGCGTGGTACGACGGCCAGTCCCGGGCGGCCTTCCCGGTGCCCCCGTAGACGACCAGGTCGTCCGGGCGCTCGGCCACCTCCGGGTCGAGGTTGTTCATCAGCATCCGCAGGGCGGCCTCCTGCGGCCACCCCTTCGCGGTGCGTGCGGTGCCGCGGGCGGCGCGGACGGGCTGGTGCATCTCGGAACTCCTCTCAGCCGAGGAACAACTGGCGGCGGGCGGCGGACGACTCGAACGCCTCCAGGCGGGCCTGCGTGTCCGCCGGGGAGGCGTCGCAGATCGCCTGGAGAACCACCATGGCCAGGGTCATCGGGGCGGTGTGCAGGTCGAAGACGAGGTCGGTGCCGACGGCGGCGGGCAGCACCAGCTCGGCGTACTCGGTCGCGGGGCTCACCGGCGAGTCGGTGATCGCCACGACGGTCAGCCCGGCCTCCCGGGCCTCGCGCAGTGCGTCCAGGGTCTCCCGGGGGTAGCGCGGCAGGACGAAGGCGAGCAGGGCGCTCGCCCCGGCCGCCGCCGCCTGCTCCAGCCGGTCGGTGAGCAGGCTGCCGCCGTCGTCGAGCACCCGGACGTCCGGGTGCACCTTGGCGGCGAAGTAGGCGAAGTACGCGGCCAGCGGCGCGGCCGCGCGCAACCCGAGCACCGGCAGTGGGCGGCTCGCCGCGAGCAGCTTCCCCACCTCGACGATCCGGTCGGCGTCGGCGAGCTGGGCGGCGAGCCGGTCGAGATTGCCCAGCTCGGCGCGGACCGCCCGCTGGAGGGCATTTCCGGCGTCGGCTGAATCGGCGTCGGCGGTGGCGGTCAACTCCCGCAGCCGGCGGCGCAGCGCGGGGTAGCCGTCGTGCCCGAGCGCCATCGCGAACCGGGTCACCGAGGGCTGGCTGACCTGTGCCAGCTCGGCGACCTCGGCAGCCGAGAGGTACGCCGCGGCGGCGGCGTGGGTGACCAGGCTGTGCGCGATGCGCCGCTGGGTCGGCGTGAGCCGGACTCCCTGGAACAGACCCAGCACCGCATCATTCACGAGCTGAGCTTATGCATGAAATCATTCAGGGCGCAAGGTGGTCGTACCCGAAGGGGTGTCATCGGCTCGACCACGACGGCGCGCAGGTCGAGCCATGGGGCCTGGCCGGCGACCGGCGCTGGCTGCTCGTCCATCACAACAACAGCAGCGGATCAAAGCTCACGTCCTGCTGTGATAGGGGAGTGAGTCAGGGCCGGGACAGCCTGGCGTAGAGGAAGTCAATGACGGCCGGGGCGAAGTTCGCATTGAGCGTGGGCGTGTGGCCGCCACCGCTGATGTGCCACAACTCAACCCGGCTGGCGTCGCGACAGCCGACGGAGTAGATCGTCACTCCGGTATCCGCCCCGGGCAGCCGGGGTTCGAGGTCCAGCGGCGGGGCCGAGGTGTCGGCCCGCGCTGAGCAGCCGTTGATGCGCCGCCAGGTGGCGAGCGTGGTGTCGACCGACGGGTACGGGTGGCCGCCTTTCGTGCCACCGCCGAATTTGATGCTTGCGTCGGCGGTACCGTGGATCTGCAGGACGCTGACCGGCCGCTGGGGTGTGCACAGTGATGTGTCGTTGTCGACGGCGCCGGCGAGTGAGACGATCGCGGTGATCCTCATCGAGCGTTCGCAGGCCATCTGGTAGGCCATGAAGCCGCCGTTGGAGTGGCCAACCAGGTAGACCCGTGCAGTGTCGACCGAGTACGCCGACTCCACGGCGTCAAGGAGCCGTTCGAGGTACGCCGCGTCGTCCACCCCGCTGTTGTAGAAGTTGCAGCACGCTTCGGTCGCATTCCAGAATCTCTTGCCGTCCCGGTCGGTGGTGCCGTCCGGCATGGCGTAGAGGAAACCACGGCGGTCGGACTCGGGGGTGAGGTTGAAGTACCGCTCCTGCTGGGCGGCGCTGGATTCGTAGCCGTGCAGCAGCACGACGAGGGGGACCTTCCTGGCGGGGTCGTACCCGGCCGGCACATGCAGCTGGAACGGCCGGCTGTCCAGGTCGATGGCCCCGGTGGTGCCCGGTGCGATAGGGGGACGCCACGCGGCTACCGGGCCCGGTGAGCCACCGCCACCGACGGATGACTCGCACCCGGCCAGAAGCGGAAGTATGAATGCGGCAGCCAGCCATCGTCTGATCCCCACGGGGAGCATTCTTGCCGGGAAGTCCTGGCGTTGACCAAGCGGGCAGCCCCGGTCTGCCTCTGGCCACCGGGCGCCCGATCGCTAGTATCCACACCGTGACCTCCGGGGAGGGTGGAATGCAGCCAGGCAGTCCGTTCCAGTTGCTCGAGACCCTGGGATCGTGTCAAGTGGGCAAGGTCTGGTCGGGTGTCGATGCCCAAGGCCGGGCCGTGACGGTTGCCGTCCTGGACGCGGCCGTCGCCACCGACCAGCACTGGAGAAAGGCCTTCGCCTCCACCGCGAACGCCCTGAAGCGCCGGGACGGCGGATCGAGCTTCCTCCACGCCGACTTCTCGGCCCCGGCGCCCTGGGTCACCTACGCGGCCGACAGCGGTCCCAGAGCCGAACAGGTCTTCGTCGCCCTCGGCATGGAGTACCACCCGACCTCGTCACCGGCACAGGCGCAACCCACCGACCTGAGCACGCTCAACCCACCCTGGGCGAAGCTGGCCATCGGCGAGCCGACCCAAGCCCTTCCGATTTCCGCCAGTGGAACGTCCGGCAACGGAGGGCAGAACTCGGCGGACGCTATCGAGGGGCCTCCGGAGGACCTCCAACCCACCTCGGGTGCGGGGGGGCCGGTATCGGCACCAGTCTCTCCGGTGTCGGTTCCCCCATCGTCCGCCCCGGATACGCCGGTGCCGTGGCTCAAGCCGTACTCGACCAGCTATCCACCACTGACGCCGGCCGTGCCGGAGCGGCCCCGGCGCACCGGCCTGCGGGTCGGGATCGCGGTCGCGGTGGTCGTGGCGCTGGGCGCGGTTGTCGGCATATTCGCGTGGCAGTCCGTCGGCGGGGCACCCAACGCGGCCGGGTCGAGCCCGTCCCCCTCCGCGGCCGTCTCCAGCAGCCCCGAGCCGATCGCCTTCCCCGTGGGCGTACCGCGCAGCCCGGGTGTTGAACCGCCAAAGCCCGGTTCCTGGCCCATCGAGCCGCAGTTCGGCGACGCCGACCGGGTCAAGGAGGAGAGCCCCGCCGGCCTCGGCTTCACCTTCAAGGTGCCCGATTCCTGGGCCTGCGACGCGCGCCAGCGCGGCCCCGGCTTCGCCAGGTATCTCTGCGGCATCTCGCGTCCCGGTGTCCCCGAGGTCGGCGGGGAGATCATCGTCCGGAACTGCCCGAAGCCCTGTGGCGAAGAGGTGCAGGCCGCGTACCGGAGGGCCGAGGAGGTGTGGGGCCTGCAATGGGTCCAGGCCGGGAACGCGACCTTCGCCGAGGCCCCACAGGTCAGCGGGAAGGATCGATACGGACTGGTGGTGATCGGTTGGTGGCGGAGCAGCCCCGACGGCGTGATCGACCGCCAGATCGTCATCCGCATGACCGCGACGGGAGCGCATGTCAGTGAGGTGCGTAAGGTGGCCAACGGCATCCGGACAACCTTGTCCTTCTGATGCGCGCCGGCGGCGATCCCGCCGGCAGAAGGGGTGCGGTTCAGGGGGCATCGCCCGAGGCCAGCGCTCTGTAACATGTGGTGCCCGCGTACGGTCGGCAGCGAGCTGAGCGCGTTGCGGTTCCGTTGTAGCGAAACTGGTATGGAAGGGTCGGGTGGATCCCACAGTGCCGACGCGATCCGCGACGTGGCGTCCCACAGTCAGCGTCGTCATCCCCTCAGTCGGCAAGCCGGGACTTCGCCGAGCCGTCGAATCCGTGCTCGCGCAGACGCATCCGGTCACCGAGGTCCACGTGGTGCTCAACTCGGAGGCCGATGTGGACGTTCCTGGCGATCCACGCGTTCGGCTGTTGCGCTACCTCGAGCGCCGGAACGGGAATGCCGCCCGTATGGCCGGTGTCCGGAGGTGCGCCGGAGACCTGGTCGCATTCCTGGACGATGACGACGCCTGGCATCCGACGAAGATCGAGTGCCAGGTGCGGGACATCGCCGAGGCCGGACTCGCCGGGTCGTCGACATGGATCTCGTCCACCAAGGTCATGGTGGACTTCGAACACGGCTCCGAGACTTGGCCCCGTGCGCCCTACGACCCCAGCCGCAGCCTGGAGAACAACCTGTTGCGGCGGCACCGGGTCCAACGCGGGCAAGCGTTCCTCCCGTCCTCCACGCTCCTCTTCCCGCGGTCGCTTCCGATGACCGTGCCCCTCGACGAAGGGCTGAGTCTGCACCAGGACCTGACCTGGCTCCTTCAACTCTCCCGAAGCCTGCCCGGGCTGGTGGTCCGCCAACTGAACGACGCCCTGACGAGGTACGACGCGATCGGTGACGGCGTTTCGCGCTCGATCTCGCTGGCCCGCGAGCTCGACTGGGCGCGCGAGTACCTCAGCTCGTCAACCCCTAGGGACCGGGGTGACTACTACTTGGGATCGGTCATGACGTATGCCCGCCGCCAGGGCACGATGGGCGGGATGGTGGGGGTCTTCTCGGAAGGACTGCGGGTCGGGCGACCGGGCGCAGCCGCCGTGGGCTACGCGTGCGGGGCCATGGCTGCGGGACTCGTGAAGGCCGTGGCGGCCGGCGTGCGGCAGCCGCGGCGACGCCGCACGGAGGCCGATGCGGGCGCGGAAGTGCGCCAGTGGGCCCGACGGTAACGGTAGGGACCGGTTCGTCGGCCGCAGCCATCGCTCGTACCGAATGGCCGGTAGCCCTGAGTGCGGCCGTCTCGGTGATCTGCCTCGCCCTGCTACCCAAGACTTTCGGTCAGGGCGGCGCGCCGTGGCACGTCGGCATCGCCATCCCGGTCTTCGCGCCATCGACCTGGATGATTGCACTCCTCGTGGCCTCCGTCGTGCTGCTGGCGACGACCTGGCGGCGGCTGCGATGGATGTCGGTCCTGGTGTCGGGGATCGGTGCCCTGGCCTTGTGTATCGGCATCGGCAGCGTGATACGCGGCGGCGCCTCCACCCGGGAGTTGGTCGGAGCGGTGCAGTATCTGTCCGCACCGGTCGCCTATGCGGTGGGATGTCTGTTTGCCATGCACAGGTCCGCCGTCCCGGCGCTCAGACTGACCTCCGCCGGAGTCATCGCCGCCCAGTTCGGCTGCGCGGCTCTCCAGTGGCTCGGCGTACCGCTCAATCCCATGGGGACCGTCGAAGCGGCCCGCTTCCTCGGCGACCGGACCAACGGAACGCTGAACCACCCGGGCAACCTCGCGAAGGCGATCGTGCTGGTTCTCGCCCTCTACTACCTCACGACAGGGCCGGACAGCCGCCTCGGCCTCGGCCGGCTTCAGCTTCCCGCGATCGTCGGGCGGTACGGGATTCCCGCCGCCGCGCTCGCGACGGCCGCCCTGACCGGCAGCCGGACCGGGCTGCTGGCGGTCCTGATGCTGATGGTGGTGGGCGAGTTGATGCTGCGCAGGCTGGGCGCGGCAGGGGTCCGTACCGGCCGCAGAAGCCGGGAAACCGTCATCGGGTTCATACTGCTCGGCATCGGCGTGCTCGCGGTGGCCCCCGTGTTCATCATCCGGATGATCGCCGACCCGGCCGGCGGCGCCAGGGCGCAGATCGTGTCCAGCGCACTGGAGTTCCTGGCCAGCAAACCGTGGTGGGGCATCGGCCCCAATAACTACGTGGAGGTCATCGGCCGGATAGATCCGCTCGTGGCGAGCGGGGTGCCGGTGCACAACGGCGTTCTGCTCGCCGCCGTCGAACTGGGCATACCGGGCGCGGTCATCCTCTTCACGCCGGCTTCGGCGTTGGCCGTGCTGTGCGTGTGGAAGGGTGTCTTCCGGCCGACCCTCATTCCGGCGTTCTGCCTCACCTTCACGGTGGCCTACTTCGGGATCGCGGCCACCACGTACGGCGTCGTGGCCGAGTCCATGCTGCCGCTGTGGTTCCTCGTTGTGGGAGTAGCGACCGTATGGCTGGTGGAGGACCACCAGCACCAGGACCAACGACGCGGAGACCGGGGAGGCGATGCCCCGACGCGCGAAGGCCACGGGAGCGCGGACCAGGGAGGCGGGGCCCCCGAGGGTGGGGAGGAAAAGCGACACGGCCGGGACGCCTCAGGCATCCCGGTGCGGGCGGGTTCGTCCTGGGGGCCGAACGTGCGCGGGGTGGTGGGCGGAGCCTCGGCTCTGGCAGCCTCCCGCATCGCCGGCAGCGGGCTGCAGGCCGTCGCGATGGTTCTGCTGGCACGGAATGTGGACCCGCAAGGCTTCGGTGCCTTCGGCGGGTACTTCGGCGCGGTGGCCTTCCTGGCCGTCGTGGCGGACGCGGGCGTCTCGACCGCCCTCCTCCGGTGGCGGGCACTCGGGCGCGACACCGCCGTCAGCGCGGGCCTGCGCCTGAACGTCCTCACCACGATCGGTGGCCTGGTCATCGCCGCGGCGATCGGCCTGAGCCTCACCGCTGGCACCATGGCGCCGTGGATCGCCGTGCTCCTCGCGGCCGGCTGGATGCTGGACAAGAACGTCGAGACGATGTTGTCGCTCGCGATCGCCGACGGCCGGATGGGGCACGCGGTCGTGTCGATCCTGGGCCGGAAAGCCGTGCAGGTCGCGATCTTCGTGACCGCCGTCGAACTTGGCGGCGAACCCTTCGCCTCGCTCGCGTACGGCTTGGTGGTCGCGTCGGTGCTGGGGCAGGTCCACGTGCGTTTCGCGGTCCGGATCTCCGGCTCGGCCGCCGCCGCCGACGTGTGGCGAGCGGTGCTGGACTCGCGGGCATACCTGGTTAGCAACGTTTCAGCACAGGCGCGGGTCCTGGACGCGACGGTCGTCTCCCTCGTCGCGCCGGGTTCCGGCGCGGGACTGTACGCCGCCGCGTCTCGCATCTTCTCACCGTTCGTATCGATCCCGTCCGCACTCAGCACCGTGCTGGTGCCGCATTCGGCGACCGCGCGGGCCGGCGAGGCACGGCGGCTCTTCTGGCGGATGAACCTCGCCGTGGTACTCGTGGTCGGCGCGATCAGCGCCGCCGGGATGGCCGCCGCGCCGTGGTTGGCGGAGCTGTTGTTCGGCGAGATCTATTCGAAGGCCGGTGTCGTCATCGCCGTGATGCTCGCAGGCGTGCCCTCGTTCTGCGCGAGTTCGCCCTGCGGCGCCGTGCTGCAAGGCGTGGGCCAGGGGGCGCTGGTGGCGAAGATCGGCGTGGTGAGCGCCGCCGCGCTGCTCGTCACGGTGGCCGGCGGCGCGGCGCTGTTCGGTGCGGTCGGCGCAGCCGCGGCGGTCTCCCTGACGTATCTCTTCAAGCACGCGTCGCTGCTCGTCGTGGGTGATGCCGTGCTGCGGAGCGAACGGGCGATGCCGGTCGTGCCGCACACGGCCGGGCACTCGACGTCGGCGGCGTGACCGATGAACTCCCAGGATCGCGAGCGAAATGTGAAAACAGTAGCCATCGTCGTGTCCCACAACTCTGCCCGAGACCTGCCCATGAGCCTGGGCAGCCTGCGTGAACTGCCCATCGCCGAAGTTGTGGTGGTGGACAACGCGTCGTCCGACGACAGTGTCGAGGTGGCGGCGCAGTACACCCCGCACGTCATCCGTTCGTCCAATGTGGGGTTCGGTAAGGCGATCAACGCGGCGGTGGAGCAATTTCCCGACGCCGAGGCCTACCTGCTACTGAACCCGGACGCCGCGCTCACGCCCGACTCGTACGCGGAACTCTCGCGGGCGCTCCAGGACGACGCGAAGATCGGAGTTGTCGCGCCTCAGATGCGGTACGCGGACGGCGAGCCCGGCATCTCGGCGGGTCCGGACGTGAGCCTGGCCAAGGAATGGCTCGCTGCGTTGCGCGTCGACCACATGGTTCCCGGCCGCGTGAAGCGGGAACTCGCCAAGTCGCAGCTGCTCCGCAGCCGGCTCCCCATGCTGGACTACCTCGACAAGAGTGGGTCGGCAGCGGCGGCGGACGTCGCCTGGGTGTCCGGATTCTGCATGCTGGTCCGGGCCACCGCGTTTCGCGACATCAACGGGTTCGATCCTTCCTTCTTCCTCTACTTCGAGGATGTCGACCTCTGCAGACGTCTGCGCGGTGCCGGCTGGCGCGTCGTGTCGGTCGGGACCGCATGGGCCATGCATCGGGAGAGCACGAGCACCAGTGCGGTCGGCAAGAACCGGCTGTACCGCTCGGGCTTGGTTACATACTGCGACAAGTACGGCACCGCGGTGGACAGGTTCTCGGCACGCGCCCTCAGGAGACTTCCGCTATGAAGATTCTTTTCGTCGCTCCCTGGATTCCCTCGAAGATCCGCCCGCGGAGCCTGGCCCTGCTCGAGATTCTCGCCAAGGATCACCAGATCCGTTTCCTCGGCTTGACCAGTTCGGACGAGGAGGTGCGGCAGGCCCAGGAACTGCCCGTGGAGTCCACCGTGCTGGTGCCGCGTAACCGGATCACGTCGATGCTCCGTTGTGCCACGGCGCTGCCGACCGGCACGTCGCTCCAGCAGGCTTACGCCGACGTGCCCCAGCTGTCGGCCGCGCTCGCCAGCGAGCTCCGGCAGTGGCGACCGGACGTCGTGCATCTCAACGTCTTTCGTACGGTACACCTCGTGGAGCGGTGCGCGCCGGTGCCGGTGATTGTGGACCTCGATGAGTTCCGCAGCGAGTACTACAGCCAGCTCGCCCAGACCGCCGGCCCGAAGTTGAAGCTGGTGGGCAAGATCGAGGCGCCCCGCATGCAGGCACGGGAGGATGCCCTGGTGGCTCACAATGTGCCGCTGATGGTGTCGGCGCCCTTCGAGCCGGGCGAGGAGCGGCCGAACACGTACGTCGTTCGGAGCCCGTACGACCACCCGGAGGACACGACCCCGCGGACGACGGAGCCGCGTGTGCTCTTCGTCGGGAGACTGACCTACGAGGCGAACGTCGACGGGTTGCTGTGGTTCCTCAAGAACTGCTGGTCCGAGGTGAAGAAGCGGGTCCCGAACGCCGTACTCGACATCGTCGGGACCAACCCGCCCGCCTCTGTCCTAGCCTTCCGTGGCAGCGGCGTCGAGATCCACGCCAACGTTCCCGACGTCGCCCCCTACTACCCGCAGGCCTCGGCGGCCATCGTTCCGGTCTGGCGTGGTACGGGTGTGCAGATGAAGCTGATCCAAGCCTTGGCGGCGGGTGTTCCCGCGGTGACCACGCCCGAGGTTGCCCGCAGAGCGGGGGTACGGCACGATCACGAGGTCGTGGTGGGAGCGGACGCGCAGGCCTGGGTGAACGAGCTGAGCAGTGTGCTCACCGATCCGGCCAGAGGCCAGTGGCTCGCTGCCGCCGGCAAGCGGTGGGCGCTGGACTTCCACAGCTCGAACGCGGTGCGTGAGCAGCTCGCCGCGGCGTACGCAGCCGTGTGGCCGGGCCTTGAGCAGTTTCGTCGGTAGCCTGCCGCGCCGCATCTTCAGCGCTCGTCGCGGACCGGCGGGCCGCTCGACCTAGTGAGGAAGACCATGGAGTCTCACGGTGCCGTCCGGCGCGGCGGGCATGATCGCCTCGTCGTGCTCGACGGTCTGCGCCTGCTCTCTGCGCTGATGGTCGTCGTGTACCACCTCCTGCACGGGGAGGGCGTGCGGGACGGCGCCTGGGGGGCTCCGACCGATCAGCTCTTCCCCGGGCTAGCCGGCGCGGCGGCGTACGGCTGGCTCGGGGTAGAGATGTTCTTTCTCATCAGCGGCTTCGTCATCTGCATGAGCAGTTGGGGCCGCACCGTGGGGGAGTTCGCGGTCGCGCGCGTGGTGCGGCTCTACCCCGCGTACTGGTTCGCTGTCGTGGCGACCACCACGGTCCTCGTCCTGTTCCCGGTCTTCGCCACGCACCGGGACTGGACCCACGTCCTGGCCAACATGACCATGCTGCAGTCGCTCATGGGTGTCCCCGACGTCGAGCAGGCCTACTGGACGCTCTCCGTGGAGCTGCTGTTCTACGTGCTGTTTGCCCTCGTGGTGGTGGCGCGCGGGGTGACCGTCCGACGCGTGGTGGCGTTCTGTGCGCTGTGGACGCTGGCGTCGCTGGCCGCCCCGTGGGTGGACAACTCCGCGGTCTTCATGTTCCTCGGACGCGGATACGCCCAGTACTTCATCGCCGGAATCGCCTTCTACCTGATGTACCGGTTCGGGGCGAACGCATTGCTCTGGGCCATTGTCGGGTGCTCGTGGATCATCGCCATCTCCCGCATGTGGTCTGAGATCGAGACGTACGACACGAGCGAGTTCCTGCCCGCGGCCGCCTGCGTCACGGTCTTCTTCGTCGTCATGGCGCTCATCGCGAACGGTAAGTCCGACCGCATCCGGTGGCGGTGGCTCACCACCGCCGGCGGCCTCACCTACCCGCTGTACCTGCTGCATGCGCAGATCGGCCTGACCGTCATCGCCGCGGCCCGGCCGTACCTTCCGGCGTGGGTGTTGCTGGGGGCGACGATCGCCGGGCTGCTGCTTCTCGCGTACCTCGTCCACCGGCTGGTCGAACGCCCGGCCGCGAGGCGGCTCCGGCGGGCCCTCCTCCGGTCGCTCGACGGCATGCGCGCGGCCGACGCCGTGCCCGTCGTGCCCGCCACACGCGCGCCTGCGCCGCTCGTGGCCGAGCCTGCGCTGCCATCCACCGACGAGCCGAGTGACGACGAGATCGTCAACCTCCGCCGAGGAACACTTCAGCAATCGCCCGCAGCGCGACTTTGAGATCCTGGCGCGGATGTGGCAGCGGCAGCTGCTGCGGACCTCCGTCACTGACCTGACAACCGGATGGAAGGGTGTCGTCCGGGAGCGAGGCGCTGGTGACCGCGTTCAGCTGCCGGTCGTGAACGACCGGCAGCTCTCATAGTCCGGCAGCAGCCCCGACTCGCGTGCCTTCACGAGACTCGGTGCGGCGGCGTCCCGGGCCGACAACTGTGGCGACTCGGCCGTCCAGTCGATCGCCAGCTCCGGGTCGAGTGGGTGCACAGCGTGCTCGGCGGTGGCGTTGTAAGTGGTGGAGCAGAGGTAGCTCAGGGTGGCATCGTCTTCCCCGCCCGGCCCGTCCGAGCTACAGCGTGCTGGGCCACGACCGCTGGGCCGCCGCGAAGCTCCGGCCGCTGGCCGACTGGCGGTCGAGCCTGGCCGAGGCGCTGGCCGGCAACGCCCTGTAGCCGACCCCCTGTGGCCCGGCGGACGGGCGGCAGGGGGTCGGGTCCACTATGTTCGGCCGGGCCGGCTCAGCGACCACCACCGCGGAAGACCTCCGCGACGGTGCGGAGCACGATCTTGATGTCGAGCCAGAGCGACCAGTTCTCGACGTAGAAGTTGTCGAACCGCGCCCGGTCGGAGATCGGCGTGTCGCCCCGCAGGCCACTGACCTGTGCGAGCCCGGTGAGCCCGACGGGGACCCGGTGGCGCATCGCATAGTTGGGGTACTCGACGGAGAACTTCTCGACGAAGTACGGCCGCTCGGGCCGCGGCCCCACCACGCTCATCTCGCCGCGCAGGATGTTCCAGAGCTGGGGCAGCTCGTCCAGCGACGTCCGGCGCATGAACCGCCCGATTGGCCCGACCCGCCGGTCGTTCGCGATGGACCAGTTCGTCTGCGACTCGTGCTCGTCGACCGGGCGCATCGAGCGGAACTTGATGACCTTGAACGGTTCGCCGTACCGGCCGATCCGCTCCTGGTAGAAGAAGATGCCGCGGCCGCCGTCGAGGAACGTCGCGATCGCGCAGAGCAGGAGCACCGGGCTCAGCACGATCAACGCCAGCGCGGCGAAGAGCACATCGGAGGCCCGCTTGATTTTCCACCGCGGACCGGTGAGCGTGGTGTCCCCGATCTTGACGATCGGGATGGCCCCGATGTGGTCGGGATAGCCGCCCTGCGACCGGGAACCCCAGAGGCGGGGCACCGCCCATAGGTCGCAGCGCGAGCTGGCCGGCCGGAGCAGGGTGTCCATCAGGCTGGACTCCGGGCAGTCCGGGTCGGCGATGACCAGGACCTCGCACTCCATCAGCCTGGTGAGGTGTTCGAGGTCGTCGAGGGTGCCGATCAGCGGAAGCGGCCCGGTGCGCTGCCGCGACGGGGCGTCGACACTGCCGACGAACCGCAGGCCGTACTGCGGGTAGCGGCGGAGCAGCCGGGCGAGCTCGACGCCGATCGGACCGCTGCCGATGATGATGGCGTTGTGCTCCACCCACCGCCGCTTGCGCGCGACGAGGATGAACGTGTGGTTGACCGCGCGGCCCACGATCACCAGGCCGGCGGACAGCGCGACGCCCCGCATGAAGCCGCTGACGTACGGTACCGAGTCGTGCCGCTGGGCCGCGATGATTGCCACCACCGCGCCGGCTGCCAGAAGCCGCCCGCCGAGGCTCGGCAGCTCGTCCAGGATGCTGACGTGCCGGCGGGCCCGGTAGAGCCCGCCGGCCGCGAAGAAGGCCACCGTGAGGCCAGCGTTGACCAGGGTCCCGCGCCAGTAGTTCTGGCTCACCAGCAGCGGGGCGAGCAGCGCGATGACGTCGATGGGAGCGGTCACCATCCAGGCCCGCAGCCAACGCGTGCGCTTCGAGGCCCGGGAGCTGGCGTACGGCAGCACCGCCGTCGTGTCCAGACCGATGCGCGCCTCGGCGGTGGCCGTGGGCTCCCCGGACAGCTGCACGGCGGGGAGCACCGCGAGTATCCCCTCGTCGCCCGCCGCGTCGGTCGGCGGCGCCACGGTCTGCCGCGATGCGTCCTCAAGCTTCGTGGCCGCAGCCGGGTCCCTCGTCGCCGATTGCCCTGACATGGTCGATCCTCCCCCGTGAAAGCCCGGGGCCCGCATGACGCAGGCCCCGGGCGATCGAAGGATACGAACAGGTCAGTCGCACCACCAGAGCCGACAAGGCATTGCGAGATCCTACTTTCCGGCGGAAAGAATCTCCGGGACCGAGTCGCGGCGCACCGCGTCGTAGCAGGCCTTCGCCCGCTCGGTGTCGGCGAGTACCACGCTCTCGCTGCCGATGCGGCCGGTGCCCTTCGTCGGGCTGGTGAGGAACGACAGGTTGTTGCCCCGCACGCCGCGCATCTGCATCCCCATGTCGAACAGTGACATCTCCTTGTCCACTGAGACCGAACTCGACGTCGCCTTGAGGAAGTTGTTGAGCTTGGCAGGGTTGGCGAGGATGCCGCCGGATGCGGCCTTGTCGATAATCGCCTTGATCACATCCTGTTGGTGCCGGATCCGGGCGAAGTCCCCGTCCGCGAACTGCTTGCGCTGGCGGGAGTAGTCGAGCGCCGCCTCCCCGTCCAGCTGCTGTGGCCCGGCCTGGAACGAGCGGAACGGCGGGTGGATCGACTTGAAGGACTTCTCCACGTTGACGTTCACGCCGCCGAGGGCGTCGATGATCTCCTTGAAGCCGGCGAAGTCGATGATCGCCACGTGGTCGATCCGCACCCCGGTGAACTTCTCCACCGTCTGTACCATCAGCGGGACGCCGCCCCAGGCGAAGGCCGCGTTGATCTTCGCGTCCCGGCCGCCGCGCCGGCCATCCGCGGACTTGGGAATGGACACCCAGGTGTCCCGGGGGATCGAGATCAACTGCGCGCTCGACCGGTCCGCCGGAAGGTGGGCCACGATGATCGTGTCCGTCCGTGTCCCGACGGTTTTTTCCGGGTCGCGGGAGTCGCTGCCCAGCATCAGGATGTTCTGTGCACCCTTGGCCACGGCCGTCGGGCGGCCCTCATCGGGCACCCCGGTAAAGGCATCGACCCGGTCGATGCCGGACTCGACGGACTTCAGGTAGATCCCACCGGCGATCAGGCCACCACCACCCAGCAGCGCCACCACCAGCAGGCTGATCAGGACGATCCGCTTCCACCGGCGCCGCCGCCGTGGTGGCTCACCCGGTTCCACCTCAGAAGGATCGCCGATTTGGCCAATCGGAGGCTCGAAAGGGTGAGGATCGGCATACTGTTGGGGATACGACATGCTGCGATGCTACTGACCTACCGCGCCCCCCACGTACCCCCCGCACGGTCACGCCGCCAGGGAACTCTTCATCGTCAGTGAATCCTTTCGCCTGATAGAGACCTCCCGTGGAGCAACGAAGTTCCGTCGGGCAATCGCCCGTACCCGGCTGGCGCCGGTCGCCGCCTTCCCGGAGCGGCTGGCCCGGGTCGTCCGGCATGACAGCACGGTGCTGGGTGTCTCCGCCCGCTCGCTGTTCACCTCCCGCGAACACCACAACTGTCCGAGCGGTAATGCTCCGGCAGCATCGACCGGCGTGACCGACGGTAGCGCTCCCGCCGACCCGCCACCCTCCGTCGTGGACGACGATCGGCACGCGCGGGTCGGACCGGGACGCCGCGCCCCCGCCCGACCGCGCCGCTGGCTCGCCGCACTGCCCGGTGCGCTCGCCGGGCCGCCGCTCGGCGACACCGTCCACACCGGCAAGGCGACCTTCTACGACTCCAAGGGGTCCGGCGGCAACTGTTCCCGCCCGAGCGCGCCCGCCAACCGGCTCTACGCCGTCCTCGGCCCCAGCGAGTACGCCGCCGGCGCGGCCTGCGGCGGCTTCCTCGACGTCACCGGCCCGAAGGGCAGCGTCCGGGTCCTCGTCATGGACCCGTGGACGCGGTCGGTGCACCGTCCACCCCAGGCGGCGCCGGCTGCGGCTGACCGGGTGCTCGCGACGCCCTACGGAGCTGATGGCGTGAACGACTCACGGCGGCGATCATTCGCAGATCCGTTCACGACATCAGGTCGACAGCCGGCGCGGGTCGCTGCCGCCCTCCGGCGGCCTGGCGGAGGGCCGGCGCGGGCCGGACCGACGAGGTACCCCGGCCGGAGCGGTTGCGGTCAGGCCGCCGGACCGGTCAGGTCGAGCCACATGAGCACCTCGTCCCGGTCGTCGCCGGGGGCCAGGCGCAGCGCGCGGGGCAGCCGGCCCACCTCTCGGTATCCGAGACCCGCGTAGAACCGCTCCAGCCCGAGGCCGCCCCGGATCGTGACGTGCAGTCCGTCCAGGCCCAGCTCCCGGCCGATCCGCTCGGCTTCGCGCATCGTTGCGGCGCCGTAGCCGCGGCCCTGGGTGTCGGGGTGGACCATCACCCGCTTGAGTACCCGCCAGTGCGTCTTCAGCTGGAACTGGTTGTCGGCGATGACCAGGATGCCGACCAGCCGGTCCCTCTCGTAACCGACCAGCAGCCGGTCCGGACCGTCGGTGATGTCGGCGAAGGTCTCCTCGGCGACCGGGCGAACCTCGGCTGCGGTGACCGGGGCGACGAAGCCGACCGCGCCGCCGGCGTTGGTCACGTCCACCCACAGGGAGAGGATCTGTTCGCGCAGCTCAGGGGTGAGCTCGGGGTCGAGGACGAAACGCAGGGTCACGACCGTCATCCTTGCCCGGTGGCTTAACCGATCGCCCACCATCGTGACCCTCATGACAGTCGGTGACAGTTGAGTGGCGGGTCGGGCGCCAGCTCCCCGGGTCAGACAATGCCGACCCGGGGAGCTTGGTGGTGCGGGAGAGGGGACTCGAACCCCCACGTCCTCACGGACACAGGAACCTAAATCCTGCGTGTCTGGCCAATTCCACCACTCCCGCCTGCATTTGAGAGTCTAACTGGAACGTCTGGTGGGCTCGATGACGAGGCGGGCGCAATTCCTGAACTGCGTGGACCACGTGCCCGGCGGCCGCAGCGACCTGGAGCGACGCTTCCCGTCTCCTGCAGACTGGCCCGACACCGCATTCCTCGCACTCCTGCGGCACGCCGATGTCCCGCAGCGCCCACGTCGACCGGATGCCCGATGTCCGGCGGGAGCCTGCCGCGAGCCGTACCAGCAACTGCGACGACGTGGTTCGGCGCCCGCCAGCATCTCCGGCGTGTACCTGTACCGAACCACGCACGGACCGTAGTGGCCCGGTGCGACAGCTTCAGTCGAGGCCGAGGTCGCGGCGCAGCTTCGCCACGTGCCCGGTGGCCTTGACGTTGTAGAGGGCCCGCTCGATCTTCCCGTCCGGGTCGATGACGAACGTCGAGCGGATCACCCCGGTCACCGTCCGGCCGTACGACTGCTTCTCGCCGTACGCGCCGTACGCGGTGAGCACCGCCTTGTCGGCGTCGGCGACCAGCGGGAAGGTGATGGCGTCCCGCTCGCGGAACGTGGCCAGCTTCTCCGGCTTGTCGGGGGAGATGCCGACCACCTCGTAGTCAGCGGCCTGGAGTGAGGCGAGCGAGTCGCGGAAGTCGCAGGCCTGCTTGGTGCAGCCGGGCGTCATCGCGGCCGGGTAGGCGTACAGGATGACCCGGCGGCCGCGCAGGTCGGCCAGGGAGAGCGTCTCGCCGGTGTCGGTCGGCAGGGTGAAGTCGGGGGCGGGGTCGCCGGGGGCGAGGCGGTCGGGCGCGGTCATGGCAGCGACCTTACCGCCGCGCCGGGCGATGGCGGGCGACGCGCGCCGGGCGCTTGGTGATCAAGAACATGGCTTGTTGCCAAGTCTTGGCAACAACATGGTCTGCCAAATAGGCTGCGCGGTGTGGAAACCCTGGCGATGCACATCTCGAACGGGATCATCAATGGTCCCGTGGCGGGGATCTTCGCGGCCGTCGCACTCGGCGCGCTGACCTTCTGCGTCCTACGCGGCCGGCGTGACCTGGACGACCGGCTGGCCCCGATGGCCGGCCTGGTCGCCGCCTTCATCTTCGCCGTGCAGATGCTCAACTTCCCGATCTTCACCGCCGGGGTGAGCGGCCACCTGCTCGGCGGCGCGCTCGCCGCGCTGCTGGTCGGCCCCTGGGTGGGCGCGCTCTGCGTGGCAGTGGTGCTGGTCGTGCAGGCCCTGGTCTTCGGCGACGGCGGCGTCGCGATGCTCGGCCTGAACATCACCAACATGGCGATCCTCGGCACCGCCGCGGCGTACCTGCTGATCGCCGGGCTGCTGCGGGTGCTGCCCCGTACGCCGGCCGGGCTCGGGGTGACCGCGTTCGTCTCCGCGCTGCTCAGCGTGGTCGTCGCGTCCCAGGGCTTCGTCCTCCAGTACTGGTTGGGCGGCACCACCGACCTGGGCGGCAACCTCGCCGGCCTGGCCGGCACGATGGCCGTGGTCCACCTGCTGATCGGCATCGGCGAGGGCCTGATCACCGCGACCACCGTGGTCACCGTCGCGAAGGTCCGGCCCGATCTGGTGTACGCGCTGCGCGCCCTGAAGCCGGCCGCGCCGGCGCCCGTCCCGGCCGTCGGAGGTGTCCGGTGAGAAAGCGTTCCTGGGGTTTCCTCGCGGTCGGCCTGCTGGTCGCGCTCCTGCTCGCCGGTGTGGTCAGCAACTACGCCTCGTCGCATCCGGACGGGCTGGACTCCTCCCTGCTCAAGGGCTGCACGGTCGATGCCGACGGTGAGATCACCGGCGGCTCCTGCCCGGCCCAGCAGGCGAAGGACCACGAGTTGGCCGACAGCCCGCTGGCCGACTACGGCATCCGCGGCGTCGACAACGACTTCCTCTCCACCGGCCTGTCCGGGGTGCTCGGCGTGCTGCTCACCTTCGCCGTCGGCGGCGGCGCCTTCTGGCTGCTGCGCCGGCGCGGCCCGGCCCGCCCCGACGACGCCGACGGTGCCCCGCGCGAGGACCGGCAGCCGGCCGGCACCGCCGGCTGAACAGGGAGTACGCGGATGGGTGCGGGACACGCGCACGTGCTCTACCGGGACGGGGCCTCCCCGGTGCACCGGCTGGCCCCCGAGGTCAAGATCGCGGCGATGGTGCTCTTCACGGTCGCCGTGGTGGCCACCCCGCGCGAGGCGTTCTGGGCCTTCGGCGGGTACGCCCTGCTGGTCGCCGGGGTGGCCGTGCTGGCCCGGGTCGGGCTGCGCTGGCTGCTGCTGCGCGCCACGATCGAGCTGCCGTTCGTGCTGTTCGCGTTCGCGCTGCCGTTCCTGGGCGCGGGGGAGCGGGTGCCGGTCGCCGGGCTCAACCTCTCCGTCGACGGCCTGTACGGCGGGTGGAACATCCTCGCCAAGGGCACCCTCGGCGTACTCGCGTCGCTCCTGCTGGCCGGGACCACGACGACCCGTGACCTGATCCTCGGCCTGGACCGGCTGCGCTGCCCGCAGATCCTCACCCAGATCGCCACGTTCATGCTGCGTTACCTGGACGTGCTGGTCGGCGAGGCCCGCCGGATGCGGGTGGCCCGGGTCTCCCGGGGCGACGACCCGCGCTTCCTGTGGCAGCTGCGCGGCTTCGCCGCCGGGGTGGGGGCGCTGTTCCTGCGTGCCTTCGAGCGCGGCGAGCGGGTCTACCTGGCGATGGTGTCGCGCGGCTACTCCGGCCGGATGCCGGCGGTCTGGCAGGGCGCGGGCGCGGCGACCACCGGGCAGTGGCTGGCCGCGGCGACCGTGCCGCTGGCGGCCGTCTTCATCGCCGCCACCGCCGTCGTGCTGACATGATCGGGTACGTGCAGACCGCTGTCTCCCTGGACGTCCGCGGCGTCCGATACGCGTACCCGGACGGTCACGTCGCCCTGGCCGGGGTGGACCTGACCGTGCCGCGCGGCGAGCGGGTGGCCCTGCTCGGCCCGAACGGCGCCGGCAAGACCACCCTGGTGCTGCACCTCAACGGCATCCTCACCCCGACCGAGGGGACGGTCAGCGTCGGCGGGCTGACGGTGACCCGGGACCGGGCCGAGCTGGCCGAGGTCCGCCGCCGGGTGGGGATCGTCTTCCAGGACCCGGACGACCAGCTCTTCCTGCCCACGGTCGCCGAGGACGTGGCGTTCGGGCCGGCGAACCTGGGGCTGCGCGGGGCGGAGCTGGCCGAGCGGGTGGACGAGGCGCTGGCCGCGGTGAAGATGGGCGAGCACCGGGACCGTGCCCCGCACCACCTCTCCTTCGGCCAGCGGCGTCGGGTGGCAGTGGCCACCGTGCTCGCCATGCGCCCGGAGATCCTGGTGCTCGACGAGCCCTCGTCCAACCTCGACCCGGCCGCCCGGCGGGAGCTGGCGGAAATCCTGCGCGGCCTGCCGGTGACCCTGCTGATGGTCACCCACGACCTGCCGTACGCGGCGGAGCTCTGCGAGCGCGCCGTCATCCTGGACGCCGGCCGCATCGTCGCCGACGCCCCCACCCCGGACATCCTCGCCGACCCCGACCTCCTCGCCTGTCACCGCCTCGAACTCCCCTACGGCTTCACCCCGCACTCCCTGCCCCGCCCCTGAGCGGCCGCGTCCCGCACGGCGACGTGCGCGTCGCAGGGTTCAGGCCGAGGGGTGGGGCTCCGGGGTGGCGGCTGCCGGATCGGGCCGTACCGGGGTGACCCGCGAGGCGGCGTGCAGGCGGAGGACGCCCGCGCCGACCGCGCCCGCGCCGCCGGCGACGATCAGCACCAGCAGCACCCGGGCGGCGGTGGCCGACCAGGGGACGGGGGCGACCGCGCGGGAGAAGACGCTCAGGTTGGTGAAGCCGGCGAAGAGCGCCAGGCAGGCGCCGGCCAGCGCCAGCGCGAAGTCGGCCGCGGCGGGCCGGCGGGCCAGCGCGTAGCCGCCCGCGGCGATCGCGCCGAGCCCGGTGAGCAGCGGCCAGATCTGCCCGGTGAGCAGCCCGGCCAGCACCCCGCCGACGCCCTCCGCGCCGGCGTCCAGCTCCCGCCCGAGCACCAGGACGACCGCCGCCGCGCCGCCGAGCGCCAGCAGCGCCCCGACCGCGCGCAGCGCGCGGTCGCCGGCCACCGAGCCGGCCGGCAGCAGCCCGGCCGCCCCGACGGCCAGGAAGCCGAGGGTGGCGGCCACCCACCAGGGGTACGCGTCCGGCGGCGGCACCCAGTCCAGGGTGCCCCGGATCTCCACCTGCTCCGTGCCGTCGCGGACCGGCACCGTCCAGTCGCGGACCCGGTGCGCGCGGGTCGGGTCCGCGGCGGCCCGGGCCGGTGGCCCGGACTCCCGCCACAGGGCCCGCTGATCGTGCCAGCGCACCCGCGGTTCGTCGGCGATCCGCCGCCACTCGGGCGGCGCGGCCGGGTCCGCCTCGGGCGGCAGCGGGGTGTCGCCGGCCAGGGTCCGGTTCAGGTACGTCGCGGGGGAGCGGCTGTTCTCGTACGTGCCGCCGGGTCCCACCCGCAGGTACGGCTCACCCGAGTAGCCGATCACCTCGACGTCCCGGCCGGTGCGGTTGACCAGCTCCAGCCGGGCGCCCGCCTCGACGGCCCGTACCGTCAGCCCGGGCCGGGCCGGGGTGAGGCCGGTCACCTCGGTGCGGTAGTCGGTGCCGTCGGGGGCGTCCGCGCCGTGCGCGGCGGCCGGCGTGGCGAGGGCGAGCAGGGTGACGAGCGCGGCGGTGGCGACCAGGCCGGCCCGCCGGAGCAGGGCGGCGATCACTTGCCGGCCGCCTCCACCGCCGCCGTGATCCCCGCCGGGCTGCGGTCGGCGACCTCCTTGCCGTTGACCTTGATGGTCGGCGTGCTGTTGACGCCGGACCTGCTGGCGTCCTCGGTCACCTTCGCGGTCCACGGCTTGTACGTCCCGTCCTTCACGCAGGAGCCGAAGTCGTCCCGGTTGAGGCCGACGCCCGCGCCGATGTCGATCAGCTCGTCGTTGCTCAGCCCGGCGCTGCCCTCCGGCGGCTGCCGCGCGAAGAGCACGTCGGTGAACTCCTTGAACTTGCCGCCCTGGGCGGCGCAGCCGGAGGCGGCCGACGAGCGGGTGGAGTACTCGGTGGTGGAGAAGCGGTTGAGGTAGGCGACCGGGTGGAAGACCACCCGGGCCTTGCCGGCGCTGACCAGCTGGTCGATCGTCGCACCGCTGACCTGCTGGAACTGCTTGCAGGCCGGGCAGAGGTAGTCCTCGTAGAGGTCGATGGTGACGGGGCCGCTGCCGATCACGATGCCGGTGCCGGCGTCGTTGGCGCCGCGCGGCGCGGTGAACTCGTGGGGGCGCTGGCTGGACCAGACGCTCCAGCCGATCATGCCGGCGATCACCAGCACCACGACCGCGCCGACGGACGTCCAGAGCGCCCGCTTGCGCCGCCGCTCCCGGGCCAGTTGCTCGCGTACCACCCGGGCGGCGTTCCGCTGCCCCTTACGGCTACTCATCTTCGTCCTCCACGGCGGGTTCGCCCGTCAGCCAGCCGTCCACCGAGACGGGGGTGCGGGGCCAGATCAGCAGGAATCCGGCCAGCGCCAGGAATCCCAGGTCCCGGAGGATCTCCGGGAGGTAGCTCGGGGCCTGCCCGGCGGCGAGCTGGCCGCCGCTGCCGAAGCAGCCGCAGTCGATGGACAGGCCGCGGCTCCAGGCCGAGACGATGCCGGTGACGAAGACCACCAGCAGCGCGGCGGAGACGCCGGCGGCGAGCCGGGTGGCCAGGCCGAGCAGCAGGATCAGGCCGAGCGCCAGCTCCATGAAGGGCAGCGCCGCGCCGATCACCGTGGCCACGTCGTAGGGCATCACCTGGTAGGCGTTGACCGCCCGCCCGGAGGCGGCCAGGTCACCGACCTTGGCGGCGCCGGCGACCAGCCAGACGGTGGCCAGGCCGAGTCGGGCGGCGAGGCCGATCCAGGGACGGACGGTGGGCCAGCGGGTGGCCCGGATGCGCGCTGCGGTCACGATCATTGGTCGTCGCGTCCGGCCGGTTAGTTCCACCGCTCAGCCGGCCAACGCTTCGCCGACCGCGTCGACCAGGTCGTGCCGGGCCCGGGCCACCCGGGAGCGGATGGTGCCGACGGGCACGCCGGCCACGGCGGCGGCCTCGGCATACGACAGGCCGAGCAGCTGGGTCAGGACGAACGCCTCGCGGCGCTCGGCCGGAAGCCGGCGGACCAGGTCGGCGGCGCCGAGGTGCCCGGCCGGGTCCGGGTACGGGCGGCCGGTGTGGGCGTCGGCGGTAAGCCGCTCGTCGAGGCGGCGCCGCCGGATCACGGTGCGCAGGTGGTCGGCGCAGGCCCGGCGGGCGATGCCGAGCAGCCAGGTACGCGCGCTGGCGCGTCCCTCGAAGCCGGGCAGCGCCCGGAACGCCCGCAGGTAGGTCTCCTGGGTGAGGTCGTCGGCGCTGTCCGGGTCGACCAGCGCGGCGGCGAACCGCCACACCTCGGCCTGGGTGGCCCGGACGAAGGCGGCCTGGGCCAGTGGATCACCGTCGCGGGCGGTCAGCGCCCAGTGTGTCGCCGTGTCGCGCGCAGCGTCGGGTGCCGCGTCGGGGCGGCCGGCGGCGGCGGTGTCGCGCGGGGCGGGGATCACGCCACCCGAGGTTACGCGGCGTACCAGCGGCGAGCAGGGTCCTTCGGCTCTTTCTATGGCCCGGCCCACGTCGGGAACTTTCCCGACCCGCCACCCGACTACCCCCACATGAACTGCGACGACGTACGCGTGGCGCTGTCGGCGCGGCTGGACGGCGAGGACCCGCAGACACCGGCCGCGGCGCTGGACGAGCACACCCGGACCTGCCTTGACTGTCGCTCCTGGCTGGCTCGGGCCGAGCAGGTGACCCGGCTCACCCGGGTCCGCTCCGTGCAGGTGCCGGACCTGACCGCCCGGGTGCTGGCGGCGGTCGCCGCCGACCCGGTGCTGGCCGGGCGTACGCCGGCCGCCGTCCGGGCCGCCCGTCGTCAGGTGCTGCGGGTCGCCGTGGCGGTGGCGGCGGTGGCCCAGCTCGCCATCGCGCTGCCGATCCTGCTGGCCGGGCTGGGGGTGGCCGCCGATCCGCACACCAGCCGGGAGATGGCCTCCTTCGACGTGGCCCTCGCGGTGGGTTTCGCGCTGGCCGCGTGGCGGCCGGAGCGGGCCCGGGCGTTCCTGCCGGTGGCGCTGGTGCTGGCGCTCTGCCTGGCCGGCACCAGCGTGGTCGACATCGCCAACTCGACCACCGCGCTGGTGCACGAGATCGGCCACCTGGCCGCCGTGGTGCAGGCGGGTCTGCTGTGGGCGCTCGGCCGGGTCAGCGGCGAGGCCGACCGGCTCTGGTCGCGTGCCGTCGCGGCGGGGCGCGGGTGAGCCGGACCGACGCCCGTACCGGGTCGGGTCGCCGTCGGGGCCTCGCGTCGGCGACCATGGCCGGCATGAACGTCGTCGATCGTCGCTGGTTCGCGCGGCTGGGCACCGCCGCCGGACTGCTGGTCACCCTCGTCGCGCTGCTGCTCGCCCCGGCCACCCCGGCCAGCGCCCACGCCGTGCTGGTCGCCAGCAGCCCGGTCGCCTCGGCCGTGGTGCCGAGCGCCCCGCCCGAGGTGGTGCTGACCTTCAGCGAGTCCGTGCGCAAGGTCACCGGCAAGATCCGGGTCATCGCCCCGGACGGCTCCCGCGCCGACCGCGGCGAGCCCACCTTCGAGGGTTCGGTGGTGACCGTGCCGGTGGACCCGTCCGGGCCGCGCGGCACCTACCTGGTGAGCTACCGGGTGATCTCCGCCGACAGCCACCCGGTCTCCGGCGCGTTCACCTACTCCGTCGGCGCGCCCTCGTCGCCACCCACCGACTCGGGGGTGGACAGCCGGGCGAACCCGGTGGTGGACACCGCGGTCAAGGTGGCGAAGTACCTCGGGTACGCGGGCCTGCTGCTGGTCGTGGGTCCGGCCCTGGTGCTCGCCGCGCTCTGGCCGCAACGGCTGTCCCGCCGTGGCCCGGCCCGGCTGGCCTGGGCGGGGGCGGGGCTGCTCGCCCTCGCCACCCTGGCCGAGCTGTGGTTGCAGGTGCCGTACACCGCCGGGGGCGGGCTGATCGACGTCACCGGCGCCGGCCTCGGCGAGGTGCTGGGCAGCACGTACGGCACGGCGCACCTGGTCCGCCTGGGTCTGCTCGCGGCGGCGGTGTTCCTGCTGCGCCCGTTGACCCGGGGCCCGGTCGGCCGTACCGACGCACTCATCCTGGCCGTGCTGGCCGGGGCGGCGCTGTTCACCTGGCCGCTGGCCGGGCACGCGGCGGCCTCCCCGGCGCCGGCCGTGTCGGTGGTCGTCGACGCGGTGCACCTGGGCAGCATGGCGGTCTGGCTGGGCGGGCTGGTGATGCTCGCGGTCTTCCTGCTGCGCCGCGCCGACGAGCGAGAACTGGGCGCGATCCTGCCGATCTGGTCCCGTTGGGCGGCGCTGGCGGTGGCGGCGCTGCTGCTCGCCGGCATCGTGCAGGGGCTGATCGAGGTGGGCGGGGTCCAGGCCCTGGTCGACACCACGTACGGCCGGCTGCTGCTCGCCAAGATCGGGCTGTTCGCGCTGGTGCTCGGGGTGGCCGCGTACTCCCGGCAGCTCGTGCGGCGGCGGACCGCCGCGCAGCGTCCGGCCCCGGTGCGGCGGGCCATCTGGGCCGAGTTGGCGATCACCGCGGTGGTGCTCGGCGTGACGGCCACCCTGGTGCAGACCACCCCGGCCCGGGTCGCCGCCGGCGCCGACGGGGCTGGCGCGACCCCCGGCTACTTCTCCACCACGCTGACCAGCCCGATCTACTCCCTGCAGGTGGAGTTGGACCCGGCCGAGCGGGGCAACAACTCGATGCACCTGTACGCGTACACGACGGACAACCGGCCGCAGCCGGTGGCCGAGTGGAAGGCGACGGCGGCCCTGCCGTCGGCGGGCATCGAGCCGATCGACATCCCGCTGCTGCCGCTGACCGACAACCACGTGACCGGGGAGATCAGCTTCCCGGCGGCCGGCGAGTGGCAGCTGCGCCTCACCGTCCGGATCTCCGACATCGACCAGGCCACGGTGACCGCCACCGTGCCGATCAGGTAACGAGAAAGGCTCTCCACCCATGATTCGTCTCCGGCGCCCCGCCACCGCCGCCGCTCTCGCGCTCGCCGCCGTCACCACGGCGGTGCTCGGCTTCGCCGGGCCCGCCTCGGCGCACGTCTCGGTGAACCCGAAGGAGGCGACCCAGGGCTCCTACGGCCGCTTCGCCTTCCGGGTGCCGAACGAGAGCGACACCGCGTCCACCACGAAGGTCGAGGTGGTGCTGCCAGAGAACGCGCCGGTCGGCTCGGTCTCCACCATGCCCGTGCCGGGCTGGACGGTGGCGGTGGAGAAGCGCAAGGTCGACCCGCCGATCGAGGTGCACGGCAGCCAGCTCACCGAGGCCGTGTCGAAGTTGACCTGGACGGCCACCGGCGACGCGGCGGTCAAGCCCGGCCAGTTCCAGGAGTTCCCGGTTTCGCTGGGCCCGCTGCCGCAGGTCGACCGGATGGTCTTCAAGACGTTGCAGACGTACTCCGACGGCAACGTCCAGCGGTGGATCGACGAGCCGACCCCGGGGGCCGAGGAGCCGGAGAACCCGGCGCCGGTGCTCACCCTGACCCCGGCCTCGGCCACGGCCTCTGCGTCGGCCACGCCGGCGGCGTCGCCGGCCGGGCAGGCCCAGGCCGCCGCCGACGAGGACTCCGACGGGCCGGCGACCGGGCTGGCCATCGCCGGTCTGGTGGCCGGGCTGGCCGGCCTGCTCCTCGGTGGACTGGCCTTCGCCCGTACCCGTCGGCAGCCGGCGCCCAAGGCCTGACCCGCTCCGCCCCGCCGGCGCGCCGGACCCGTCCGGCGCGCCGTGGGCTGTCCGTCCGCACCGATATCCGCAGATCAAGGCGGCCCCGTCGGTAAGGTCGGCCGGGTACCCGGTCACCGAAGGAGACGGAACGAATGCGGTTCGTGCGGGCGCTCGTCGGAATGCTGCTGTTGGTCGTCGGGATTCCGGCTCTGCTGGCCGGTGGTGGCCTCTGCCTGGTCGCCCGGCACGCGAGTACCGACGGCAGCTTCGGCGCCCGCTTCGAGCCGGTGCGCACCGCGGGCCGGGCGGTCGTGGTGCAGGACGTCGACGCGCTGCTGCGCGCGGAGGCGCCGTTCACCCGGGTCGGGCAGGCGAGGCTGCGGCTGACGGCCCGGACCCCGGACGGGCCGGCCTTCGTCGGCCTGGCGCCCGCCGACGAGGTCCGCCGCTGGCTCGCCCCGGTCCCACACGCCACCGTCGGGCGGATCGCGCTGGCCCGCGGCCCGCTGCCGGTCCGGCTGACCGACGCCGCGCCCACCGCCGGGCCCGCCGGCGCGATCCCGGCCGTCCCGCTCGATGCGCCCTTCTGGGTACGCGAGGGGATCGGCGCGGTCGAGTGGAACCCCGGGCAGTTGGCCGGGCGCCGGTTGAGCCTGGTGGTGATGCGCCCGGACGGTGGGGCGGACCTCGCCGTCGACCTGCGGGCCGAGGTGCGGTCTGACTGGTTCCGTCCGGTGGCCTGGGGGTCGCTGGCCGGCGGGCTCCTGCTGATCGTGCTGGCGGTGCTGGTGCTGCTGCGCCCGGTGCGCCCGCGCGAGGTGGTCTTCGTGGTCGAGCCGGACCAGGTCCCGGTGCTCGCCGGCCGGCTCGGGGTCAGCTCGCTCAGCGGGCTCGGCGCCGCGCCGGAGCCGGAGCGTCAGCTGGTGTCGGTCGGGGCGCCCGAGCCGTCCCGGGCCGCCATCGGCGCGGTGCCGGCCCGGCGTCCGGCCACCCTCGCCGACCTGCTGCCCTGGCCGCCGGAGCGTCCGGAGGACACGGCCGACCCGGTCCCCGGAGTTTCCCGGCCCGCTCACCCGGACTGACCCCGGCGGCAAACGGCCCTCCGCGCTGCCGACGCGGAGGGCCGTCCTCACCGGGGGATCGGTGCTACCCGACAGACGTCTGAGGTAGGTGTCGCCAGATTAGCGGCGAAAGTGGGCCGCCGGAACATCTGTCCATTTAGCGCAAGTTATTCGTGGGCCGGGCCTTGCCCGGCGGCGCACCGGGAGCGCCACCAGCAGCAGCAGGGCCAGCAGCACGTAGGAGTTGCGCAGCAGGAACTCCGCCGGGGTGTCGGTGCGCGCCGGGGCCACGCCCCAGTCGTAGAAGGACACCACTCCGTAGATGATCACGATCGACGTGCCGACCGCGAGCGCGAGCAGCCGCCGGCGGCGCCGGGCCCCCGTCACGGTGGCCCGGTCGGCGTCGAGGGCCGCGTCCACCAGCACCACCACGGCGGGGATGAACCAGTAGATGTGGTGGGTCCAGGTGATCGGGCTGACCAGGCCGCCGACCAGCCCGGTGAGGGTCACCCCGGTGAGCACGTCCCCGGCCCGGGCGGCGCGGGCCGCCCGCCAGAGGCCGTACCCGGTGACCACCACGACCAGGGCCAGCCAGAGCAACTGGTTCGGCTTCGCTGGCGCGTCGATCCGGCTGAGCAGCCCGAACAGCGACTGGTTGCCGGTGTAGTCGGTGCGGCCGACCCGGTTGGTCGCCCACAGCTCGTGGGTCCAGAAGCGCCAGGAATCCCGGGGTGCGAACGCCGCGGCCAGCAGCGTCGCCGCCGCCGCGGTGACGCTGGCCACCACCGCCGCCCGCCACCGCCGGGTCACCAGCAGGTAGGCGATGAAGATGCCCGGGAAGAGCTTGAGCGCCGTCGCCAGCCCGACGCCCACCCCGGCCCAGCGCCACCCCCGCGGTACGGCGAAGAGCAGGTCGGCCAGGATCAGCACCACCAGCAGCATGTTGATCTGCCCGAAGGTGATCGTCTCCCGGGTGCTCTCCACCGCGAACACCAGCAGCACCGCCACGGTGAGGGCGAACGCCCGGGGCAGGTTGTGCCGCTCGATCACCGGGCTGACCAGCCAGCGGGTGGTCACGATCACACCGATCCCGGTCAGGACGGTGAAGACGGCGATGGTCAGGCCGAGCGGGAGCACCGCGAACGGCCACAGCAGCAGCGCGCTGAACGGCGGATAGGTGAAGTAGAGCTCGCCCTGGACCCGGTCCGACTGCACGTAGTCGTAGAGCGGGTGCCCGGACGACCACCAGTCCATCGCCCGCATGTAGATCTTCAGGTCGAAGAAGTCGTGCCCCATGCCGGGCAGATAGAGCGCCGGTAGCACGGCCGCCAGCGCCAGCACCGTGACGACCCGACGGACCGTGCGGCTCCGCTGCTCGTCGGCGGTGACGGCGGGTGGTGCGACGGGTTCGGCTGGCACGGGGAAACCCTAGCGGTCCGCCGCGCCGGCAGTGGCGAGGCGCGACACCTGGGCTGCGACTAGGCTGTGCCGGTGGCTGATCTTCTTGTCTGGATCGACTGTGAGATGACCGGGTTGGATCTCGGCAGCGACGCGCTGATCGAGGTTGCCGCGCTCGTCACCGATCCCGACCTCAACGTGCTGGGCGAGGGGGTCGACGTGGTCATCCACGCCGACGAGGCGGCCCTGGAGGCGATGCCGGAGATCGTCCGCACGATGCACGGCAAGTCCGGGCTGACCGAGGAGGTGCGGCGCTCCACCGTCACCCTGGCCGAGGCCGAGGACATGGTGCTGGAGTACGTCACCAGCCACGTCAAGGACCAGCGCGCCGCCCCGCTGTGCGGCAACTCGATCGCCACCGACCGGGGCTTCATCGCTCGGGACATGCCCCGCCTCGACGCCCACCTGCACTACCGCATGATCGACGTTTCCTCGATCAAGGAACTGACCCGGCGCTGGTACCCGCGGGTGTACTTCGGCCAGCCGCGGAAGGGGCTCGCCCACCGGGCGCTGGCCGACATCCGGGAGAGCATCCGCGAGCTGGAGTACTACCGCCGGACCATCTTCGTACCCCTGCCGGGGCCGGACGTGGAGACGGCGAAGGGGATCGCCGCGCAGCTCTGACCAGGGCGTCCTCCCCGGCGGGCCGGGCGGTGCGCAACCCGCTGGACGGGGCCGGCGGGGGTGTGGCTATTATTAGTCCGCACCCGCCCGGGCGACCGGCGCGGAAGGCATGGTGGCTGTAGCTCAGTTGGCAGAGCACCGGGTTGTGGTCCCGGTTGTCGTGGGTTCAATTCCCATCAGTCACCCCAGACACGAAGGCCCCCTCCTCGCGGAGGGGGCCTTCGTCGTTCCCGGCGGGTCAGGGAGTCGGGTCGACGCTGGGGGCCTGGTCGCCGGGGGTGGCCTCCGGGCTCTGCGCGGCGTCCGGCTCCTCGTACGGCAGGGCGCTGCCCTTGACGTAGTCGTCCCAGCTCATGTTCCAGTCGGTCCAGCCGTTGCCGTTCTGGAGCTTGCGCTCGGTGCCCTTGACCGTGATCGGGTCGCCGATGCGGGTGTTGGCAAAGAGCCACGCGCCGTCGGCCATCGAGACGTTCACGCAGCCGTGCGAGACGTTGACGCTGCCCTGCTGTCCCTCCGACCAGGGCGCGGCGTGGATGAACTCGCCGCCCCAGGTGAGCCGCTGGGCGTAGTCGATCTTCGTCCGGTACCCCTCCTCGGGGCCCAGCTCGTCCATGGTGTCGAAGACGGTCTTGCGGAGCTTCTCGATCACCACCATGGTCCCGCTGGACGAGGGGGTGCTCTTCTTGCCGAGGCTGACCAGGATCGTCTTGACGACCTTGCCGTCCTTGGTGACCGTCATCCGCTTGGTCTTGTTGTCCACCTGCATGACCAGCGACGGGCCGATCTTGATGTCGACGGTCAGGTCGGAGCGGCCGTACCAGCCGCCGCCCATCGGCAGCCCGCCGGCCTGCACCCGGTATGACACCGTGGTGCCCGACTTCCAGAACTTCTTCGGCCGGTAGCGGACCTCGGTGGGGCTGGACCAGTGCCAGATCCCCTCCTGTGCCGGGGTGGAGGTGACGGTCATCCGGCGCTGGACGTCGTCGCGGTAGTCCTCGGGGACGGCCCGGCCGAACCGGACGATCAGCGGCATGCCCACCCCGACCACCTGGTTGTCACCGAGGAAGCTGGTGATCCGCACCTGCTTGTCGGGCTTGGCCATCACGGTGAAGGCGCTGGTCGCGGTGGCCGGCTTGCCGTCGTCACCGGTCGCCGTGACGGTGGCGATGTACTTCTCGCCGTACTCCAGGGCGCCCGCCGGAAGCCAGCTCTTGCCGCCGGCGGCGAGCGTGCCCTCGACGGCCTTGCCACTGGCGTCCTTGAGCTCGACGGTGGTCTCCTGCGCGTCCTTCGTGGTGAAGGTGATGCCGGTGGAGGCCGGGACGCCGGTCGCGTCGGCCTTGGGCTCGGTGATGGTGGCCGCGGCCTTCGGGGCGCTCTCACCGCTGCCGTCCTGCCAGCTCGACGGCTTGTCGTCGCCGGAGCTCGTGCAGGCGGAGGTGAGCGCCAGCGTCGCGGCGAGGAGCCCCGCCGCGAGTGCGCGGCGCCGCCCGGCGTGCCGGGTCAGCCGGTGGTGGGTAGCTCGCATGATTCCCTCACAGTCGTGGTCCCCGATGCCCCATCCTCTCCCACTGACGCGGGGGAGCGCCGGTCGGTTGCCGGTCGTGATCAGAAACATGCCACTGGGGGTGTACGAATACCGATAAAATGCGGGGCTTTCGCGAATCCCGCTCGGTTTCGTCCGGCGGCGGATCGCCCGGTGGTGGACCCCGCGCTCCGCCGGGCCGATGACCCGGGCGGGCCGCGCACGTGCCCCCGGTCGGGCCGGCGGTCACGCCGGCCCGACCGGGCAGGTTCTACAGCAGCGGGCCGGAGCCGCCCTGCGGCACGGGCACGGCGCTGCCCTTGACGAACTCCGACCAGCTCAGGCTCCAGGCCGTCCAGCCGTTGCCGGGCGAGACCCTGCGTTCGGTGCCCGTGATGGTGATCGGGTCGCCGATCTTCGTCTGGTCGAAGAGCCACCTGCCCATCGCCATCGAGACGTTGACGCAGCCGTGCGAGACGTTCTGCCGACCCTGCACCCCCTCCGACCAGGGCGCCGCGTGAATGTACTCGCCGCCCCAGGTCAGCCGCTGGGCGAAGTCGATCTCGGTGCGGTACCGGTTGTCCGGATCGGGCTCGTCCATGGTGTCGAAGACGGTCTTCTCCTTCTTCTCCATCACCACCAGAGTGCCGCTGGAGGAGGGGGTGCTCTTCTTGCCCAGGCTGACCGGCAGGGTGCGGATCACCTGGCCGTCCTGGAGCACCGTCATCTTCTTGCTGGCGTTGTCGACCTTCATCACGAAGGACCGGCCGATCTTGGCGGTCGCCGACCGGTCGACGTTGCCGTAGCGGCCGTTGCTCAGCGGCATGCCGCCCAGCGCGATCCGGACGTCGAGCGTGGTGCCCGGCTTCCAGTACTCCGGGGCCCGGTAGTAGGCCTGGGTGCCGTTGTAGACCCAGTGCCAGGCACCCGGCTGCGGCGGATCGGTCTTGACGAACATCCGCTTCTGCACCGCCGCGCGGTCCTTCTTCGGGATGCCCGGGTGGAACTCGACGACCACCGGCATGGCCACGCCGTACGTCCGGTCGTCGAAGAGGTAGAGGCCGGAGCTGATCATCGACTTCGGCTTGGCCATGGTGGTGAAGGTGCTGGTGCCCTGCCGGGTCTCACCGCCGGAGCCGGTGCCGGTCACCGTGGCGGTGTACCGGGTGCCGTACTTCAGCGGGGCCGACGGCACCCAGGAGGAGCCGTCCAACCGCATCCTGCCGGCGACCTGCTTGCCGTCAGCCGAGGCGAGCGTGACCGAGGACACCGTGCCGCCGCCCGGCAGTTCGGCGCTGATCTCGGCACTCACCGGCCTGTTCTTCGCTCCGTCGGCCGGGCTCACCGCCAGGCTCGCGGCCGCCGAGCCTTCGCCCGCCTGCGGCGCCGTGGGCGCGCCCGTACCCGGAGCCGTGCTGCCGCCGACGAACTCGGCGGCCTTCTTCTGGTCGTCACCGCACCCGGTCAGTGCCAACGACGCCACCAGGGCCAGGGCGCCCACCATCGCCCCGGCCTGCGTGAACCTGCCCATCCCCACCTCAGTTCTCGCGTGCCTGGCGACATGGTGCCGCATCACCACCGCCGCCCTGGTCCCGTCGGGCGGTCGACCGAGGGTTTTCGTGGCTTTTGCCCGTTAAGCTCGACCGAACAGGGGAGCCGGGTATCGGATTGGAACCCGGCTCAGGGGCCGTGCTAGTGTTCTCTCCGTTGCCAACGAGCGCCGCTAGCTCAACTGGCAGAGCAGCGGACTCTTAATCCGCGGGTTCGGGGTTCGAGTCCCTGGCGGCGCACCAACGATCAAGGCCCTGACCTGGTGGTTCACACCGGTCGGGGCCTTTTTCGTGTACGCGGGCGGTGGGTGGTCGCTCGGTGGGTGCTCGGGAGCCGTTGGACCGGGCTGGCGTTGCCGGGACACGTCGTTGTTCCGTGGAAGCCTGCGCTCATCGTCATTTCTGAGGTGGCCAGCATGCATCGGGCCTTCGGGGTTATTGGCGCATCCGCCCGCCCAGGGGCGACGCGCTTCCTTCGAGCATCCACGCGGAGCCGGTCGTTGGCGATTACGCTGGTGGCGTGGGGGGACAGCCGCGGGTTCGCGTGCAGGGAGACCTCTATCACCCGGTGGTGCCGCCCGGTGCCGTGTATGTGGGGCGGCAGGGGTTCGGGTTGCGGCGTTCTCCCTGGGCCAATCCGTTCAGCCTGCGAAAGCATGATCGGGCGGAGGCGTTACGCCTCTATCGGCAGTGGCTTGTGGGGCAGCCGGCCCTTGTTGACCGGGCGCGTCGGGAACTCACGGGGAAGCAGTTGGCGTGCTGGTGCCGCGTCGAGGATGCGTGCCATGCCGACGTGCTGGCCGACATCATCGGTTGAGGTGCAATCGGTATCGAGCGGCGGGCCGTCTCGGTGCGTAGACACCGCCGATGCTGAAGGACTGCGGTCTTGCCGCTTGGTTGCCTACGTAGAAGGCGACGTCGCGGTCAGCGGCGCAGAGCTGGGTGAGGAACTTGTTTCTCAGCTGCTCCGCAGCCTCCGCGTCGGTGAGCTGGTCCAGACGGCGTTGTAGGGCGACGAACTCCCAGTCCCAGAGTGTCTGCTGGTGACCGCGGCAATGACGGTCTGCGCAGCGGTAGCGGTAGGCGCCGGTGAAGCGTGGTGCTTGAAGCGGGCTGCGCTTGGCCGGTTCCAGTAGGTCGAGCTGGTTGAGGTACCCGGCAATCTTCTTGCGATCCTCCGCCGACCAGCCGGGATGTCGCTTGACCTGAAGAGCCGAGATGTCGGCCACGCGAATCAGCGCGATCGATCGTGCGCTCGGGTCGTCGCGGGTCTGTTTGTTGACCCGGCACATGGAGTCTTCGACGAGCGGATCGAGGAGGTTTCGACGCGACTGCCGACTGGCAATGTGCCGCTCGGTGGTGATGGTGTCCACGATCGGCTTCCAGCTCTCGCGCCGCTGGTCTTGCCTGGCTGGCAGTGCATCGACGTGGATGATGTCGTACTTGTGGAACTTGCCGCCGTCGTCGAGGTCCCGATAGTGGACCGGGTAGAGGCGAATCCAACCCGTCCAGGGCGGGTCCATGCCCAGTGCCCCGACGCAGACCGTCTCCCCGTACCGCGCGGAGGGGTTGGGTGCCGCTTTCACTGTGATCAGGAGGCGGAGTGTCGCTGGTCGTGCCAGGACTGGCTTCGGTCTCGGATCTTCGTCGGTGCTCGGTCCCCACAACGGAAGCTGTTCCAACGGAACCACCCACATCGCTAAATGCAGCCGCCCAGGCACATTTAGTTACATAGACAGTCTCGCATCTGAGTGGATCGGGCGCTAGCCGGCAGGGGTGAGGGCCAGCCTCTCGGCCGAACGCCGGCGCAGAGAGCTCACCTGGCTTTGTCACTTTTAGTAACCGCCGTCTCGGCGTATGGCGCGTCATCGCCGAGCCGGGAAGGCGCGTGTCAGGCGTTTCTGGAGATCGGTGCCGCGGTGCGGTGCTATCCGTGGAGATCAACTTTTGGTGGCCCGGTTTGACCGCTTCGCTTCTTCTGTCCTCGGCTCTTCGGCTGATTCACTGAACAGTGATCTCCAAAATCGGCCCCAAAACCACGGTTTGGGTATGTGGGTGCTCGCACGGCCCGCCGACGCCTTGCCCAATGGCCCACGGCGGGCGTTGTCTCCGGTCACGGCGGTCCAGGCTTCCGATCTTCCGGGTTGGCGTATTGACTACTGCCTGTTGCAGCTGCGGGCAAGCGGGATGTGGACTGTCGGCGCCTGGAGGATCATCGGGGGATGGGCGAGCAGGATGCCAGGCGGCGGTTGTCCCCGCGGCGGTGGCGGGCCCTGTGGTACCTGGCGCAGCATGGTTCCGCGTCGACGCTGGACGTGGCGCTTGTCTGTGCGGTGTCGCGGCTGACGGCTCACCGGGACCTGGTGTGGCTGCACGAGGCGGGACTGGTGCGCCGCGAGCGCTCGCCGGAGGACCGGACCCACACCTGGTGGTACGGGGTCACGGCCGAGGGGACCGACGTGCTCCGGCGCGCCCTGACGGCGTCGGGGCGGCCAGTTCCGCTGAGGTTGGGTCAGCGGCCCGCCGGCATGGCGGATGACCTGCTGTTTCTGCCGTTGATCGAGGTGTCGCGGCGCAACCCGGGGCGGTGCGAGCTGTTCCAGTGGCTGGCGACGATGGAGACCTCGGCGTGGTTGCGCCAGCACGACCTCGCGCAGTTGCGGGCCGACGGCTACGGCATATGGCTGCAGGACGGACGGTGCCTGCGGTTCCTGGTCCACGTCGACCGTGGCCCGGTCGGCGACGTTGTCACCGAGCACGAGCGGTCGACGTCAGGGCTGGGTGGTCTGTTGACCGGCTACCGGCGGGCGGACCGGCTGGTGCCGGTCGGGGCGGTTCTGGTGATCGCTCAGGACGCCGAGCGGGAGGAACGACTGCAGGCCGACCTGCTCCGCGGGCCGCTGCGGAACGCTGCCGCCACGACCAGGCGGCAGTTGTTGTATCGCCACTGGCCGGACGAGCAGGTATGGCAGGTGCCGGGCGAGACTGGCAGGCGTCGCTTCATCGAGGTCGGAACCTGACCTCACCACGTCACGATGCCCCGGCCGCCGCCAACCTCCTGATCCTGAGGAGGCCAGCGGCGTGGTGCTGGAGTCAGCGGCGTCGTGCTGCGCTGCTACCCCTACGCTGGCGGCATGAGGGAACCCAGCGCGGACCGGACTGGTAGGTGCTGATGAACCGGCATGCGGCGGCACATGCCGAGGCGATTCCCGATGCTATCCGGGCGGACGTGGAGACGCTCTGGCGCTACCACGACATGCGTCACGAGTTGCGCCCGTGCGACGTGGGGATCGGGTTGGGCAGTCATGACCTCGGCGTGGCTGTCATCGCGACGCGCCTGTTTCACGGGGGCCTGTTCCCAAGGATCGTGTTCACCGGCGCGAACGCCCCGACGACCGTCGAGCGGTTCCCGCGTGGAGAAGCAGTGCACTACCGCGAGTACGCCGTCGAGCAGGGCGTACCCGTGGAAGCGATTCTCGTGGAGCCGCGTGCCACGAACACCGCCCAAAACCTGGAGTACTCGCGTCAGCTCCTGACCGAACACCGGATCCCGGTGAAGTCGGTGCTGATCATGTCGCGGCCCTACCAGCAGCGTCGGGCCTACGCCACCTGCAGGCTGATGTGGCCGGAGGTCGATGTGGTGTGCGCGTCGAATCCGCTCGAGCTGGACGACTATGTGCGCAGCATCGGCGACCCGCGGCGGGTGGTGGACATGCTGGTGGGCGACACGCAGCGGATCGAGGTGTACGCGGAGCGCGGGTTCGCGATCCCGCAGGAGATGCCGGACCAGGTACGGGCGGCCTTCGGACGCCTGGTGGCGGCCGGCTACACGAGTCGGCTGATCTGAGCACAGCTACCAGCGTGGCCCTCCCGACCGGACGCCCATCCGGTCGCTGAGTTCGACGGCCAGTCGAGGTGGCCGGGGGCGGGTGAGGATGTCCCGGACAAGGTCGCGGGAGAGCCGGTGATAGCGCACCTGGTCGGGGCCGATGACCTCGGCGTCCAGAAGCGCGGCGAGCGCGTCGTCGATGCGGTTCCACCGGGCAAGGGCTCGGGCGGTTTCGATGGCGTGCCGAACCTGCCGCTCGACGGGCACGGTGCTGGTGTCGAGTGGGGCGCCGATGGCGATGGCGCGTTGCACGTCGCCGAGTTCCATCGCCACGGTCGTCTTGTGGATCGACACGTTGGTCGGCCCGAACGCGGTCCACACGTGGTTGCCATCGGCACCGAGTTGCCGTGCGGCGGCATCGGCCTCGGCGATGTGGGTGTCGGCCGAGGCGCGGTCGTCGTCTCGAGCGGCGGCCAGCGCGCAGACCAGGTGCAGGCTGCCGTAGACCGACAGCAGCTGCGGAGTCGGCTTAACGAGCCGTGGTTCCAGGAACTGTGCCGCCGTGGCGCCGAGGCCGCGGGCTTGGGCGTACTCACCGATGGATGCCAGCGAGTGTGCGGCGGAGCGGCTGAGCGAGCCGATGACGACATGGTCCTGGCTGGCGTTGGCGGCGGCCAGCCCTCGGCTGGCGGCGGTCCACGCGAGATCACCTTCGCCCAGCTTGGTAAGGAACAACGCGGCGAGCTGGTGCGCGTAGGCGGTCATCGTATGCGCGCGCTGGCCATCGCCTCCGTCGTACGCCTCAGTGGCGGCGAGGCAGTCGTGGATGAGGTAGGGCAGCCGGCGGGCGAGGGTGCCGTACCGCGAGTGCTGGTAGGCGGTCCAGATCTCGGCGACGTCGTTCTCGATCTCGCGCAGGGCAGGTGCCTCGACGTCCCTGGAGCTGGCCAGCGCCGGCGCGAGGTGACGATAGTCGTGAAGCGCGGCCCGCAAGGCCGGGATCGTCTCGCGACCTGAGTCGTCCGACCACTCGAACAGGCTCGGTGCACCGATCAGGTCGCCGAGGGACACGTCGAGGGCCTTGGCGATCGCGCGTATGACCGACAGCCGGTCCAGGTCGGCCCGGTTCGTCTCGACCTTGCGTAACCACTCCTGCGTCTTGCCGACCAGACCGGCCAGCACCTCCTGGGAGAGCCCTCGCCGACGCCGGTAGAAGGCGACGCGCTGGCCGATCGTCATGTCGTCCGTCATCCCTCGCACACCATCACCCTGCCCGCTGAAGCCCGCCGGACCCGGTACGGATTTTCCCGGTCCTCCGTACGGACCGCCCCTACGTTCAGTTCACCCCAGATCACCGGCGTGTGTCGATGCCGGTGTCGGGATGACTGACAGGGAGCTGCAGATGGAGGGATCGATGAGCGGCGCACCACACCACGGCTTGGGCCGCTGGCTCGGCCCGTCCGGGAGCGAACTGTCTCAGCGCTTTCCCCGCCTGCGTACCGCCATGAGGGCTGCGCGGGTGGGTGATCGGCGGTCTGCTCCCAGCCGCCGTGATGCGGCGGCGGGCTCGCCCTTCCCCCGGCGAGCCCGCCGCTCATCGTCCCTGGTGGGGGTGGCGGCATGACGGTGTACGTCTCGCGTAACGCCATGGCCAGCCAGTCCCGGCGCCCCGAGCCCAGGTGGACGTCCAAGCAGGGGCAGGTGTGGCCCGCTGATCCGCCGCTACTCACCTTCGTGTGGCGTCGGCTGTTCGAGCAGCAGGCCCGCGAGGGCGGTCGCCGGTGACCGGGCCGCAGCGCCGTCTCGCGGCGAACCGGCTCGCGCCAGCCGAGGTGGAACATCTGCCGATGCGCCCGCTGTGGCTGTGCCGCCGATGCGGGCAGCCGTGGCCCTGCGGCGCAGCGAAGCTCGCGCTCCTAGCCGAGTACCGAGAAGTGCCGGTGAGCCTGTTCCTCTACCTGGCCGGCTGCCTGCACGACGCGATCGACGACCTGCACCGGCTCAACCCGAGCGTCACGGGCAGCGCCGCCGACATGTTCGACCGGTTCCTCGGCTGGCCCGCCCGCCATACCCACGCCTACCGCGTCAGTACCACCACGGCCGTCAGCATCGAAGAGGCCTCCTCGTGAACGGCATCGGCCTCATCAACGCCACCGGCCAGCCGGCGATCGCCGGCAGCTTCCACACCCTGGTCGTGCAGCCGACGAGCTTCTGCAACCTCGACTGCACCTACTGCTACCTGCCCGACCGGAGATCCCTCCGCCTGATGAACGGCGCGGTCGCGCAGGCTTGCGCCGAGTCGGTCGCCCAGCAGAACAGCGGTCATCCGGTGAGCGTCGTGTGGCACGGGGGCGAACCCACCGCCACACCCATCGGGTTGCTCCGGGATCTACTGGCCCCGTTCGAGGAGCTGCGGCGCGCGGGGATGGTGCGTCACGAGATCCAGACGAACGCGACGTTGATTAACCGACAGTGGTGCGAGCTGTTCACCGCTTACGGGTTCGAGGTCGGGGTCAGCATCGACGGACCGGGTGCGTTGAACCGCAACCGCCTCGACCGGGCCGGCACGTCGACGGATGCCCGAACCCTGCGCGGCATGCAGACCCTGGCCGACGCGGGGCTGGGGTACTCGGTGATCTGTGTGGTGACCCCGGAAACCATCGACCACGCGGAATCCCTCGTCGACTTCTTTGCCGGCCTGCCCGGCTGCGAGTCGGTGGGCTTCAACATCGAAGAGCAGGAGGGCGCCGATCGGGCAGCGGTGTCGGAGGATGCCGCGTACCGGTTCTGGCAGCACGTCATCGAGCGTCGTGTCGGCGGCAGCCCGCTGCGGATCCGCGACGTGGACCGGCTGGCCGACTATCTCGCCGCCACCCGCGCTGGTCACGTCGACGACGCGCCGTACGAGCCGATCCCGACCGTCTCCTGGGATGGGCAGGTGGTGTTGCTGTCACCGGAGCTGCTCGGCATCACCGAGCCGCGATACGGCGACTTCATCGCCGGAAACGTCCTCCATCAGCCCATCACCGCCATGCTCGCCCGCGCCGGCGACCTGGACTACGTCGCCGAGTTCGTCACGGCCCTCAACGACTGCGCCGACCTCTGCGCCTTCTACGACTTCTGCCGCGGCGCCCAGGCCGGCAACCGCTACTTCGAGCACGCGACGTTCACCGCCCGCGAGACCACCTACTGCCGAACCACCCGACAGGCCCTCGTCCGCGCCGCCGCCGACCACCTCACCCCTCAAGGAGGAGCACTGTGACCAACGCGCTCGCGGTCCTCGTCAACGCCGCACCCGAGCAACTCGCCCGCCTCGGCGTCGACCCGCAGCGGTCGGTAGCGTCGATCGACGCGGCGAAGTTCGACAACCGCCCCACCTGGGATAACAAGGGTAAGTTCGACAGTCGACCCGGCTGGGACAACTGGAACAAGAAGAAGTAGCCCCCACCACGGGACGCGCGGGGTGGCATGCCCACCCCGCGCCCACACAGGTTGAGGACGCATGCGCACCACCACGATCGGCGACGTGAAGGTCCTGCTGCCGGACCTCGAACCGGACGACCTCGACACCACGACGGACCTTGCCGACGGCCTCACCGAGGCCCTCGTCGAGGGCGCCGCGTGGCACGGCTCGCACCTTGAGGACGCCCGCATCCGCAGCAGCCTGATCACCGGCGCGGACCTGAGCGAGAGCACCTGGGAAGCCGGCAGCCTCTACGGCTGCGAGATCACCCGCACCGACTTCTCCGGCGCGACCCTGACCGGCATCACCATCGAACGGTGCGCCATTACCGGCTCCCGGTTCACCGGCACCAGACTCACCGATGTCCGCCTCAAGGACGTCCTGTTCGACGGCTGCCGCTTCGACTACGCCACCTTCCACCGCGTCACCGCCGCAGGCTCAGTCGCGTTCACCGACTGCACTCTCATCAACGGCGCGTGGTCTTCCTGCCGACTACCGCGCATCGCGCTGCGGTTTTGTGACCTCGCCGGCCTGGAACTGGACTCCTGCCACCTCGACGGCACCGACCTGCGGGGCAGCCGGCTCCGCGGCCTCAAGACGCCGTTGGACAACCTGCGCGGCGTCACTCTCGGCAAGGATCAGCTTCCTGACCTCACCCAGCTGACCGTCGCCGCCCTCAACCTCACCGTACGCAACAACTGAAGCCGGGGAGGCATCGTGCTCGCTGAACCCACGGGCAGCCCGGACACGATCCTCGTCTGCATCCGAGGCAACTCCGGCTCGGGCAAAAGCAGCATCGCCCGCGAGCTACGACGCCGGCACGGCCGGGGCTGCGCCCTGACCGACCTTACTGACCGCCGTTGGTGTTGAATTGTCTCTGAGCTGGGAGGAAACGTCGCGAACATGTTCGTGACGTCGGCTGTCTGACCTTCCTGCTCGGTCGGCCTTCGTACTCGAACAGGATCTGCCACCGCGACGGCCTGAACGCCACGATGTCCTCTAGGCCGGCAGGCCGGGCGGTGTGTCAACCAACACCGCGAACGTTCGTCGTCAGGCGCTAGAAGGCGGGGGATGGTGGTTCGGGTGGGCGGCCATGAGCGCGAACGATGTCCGTGGTGGCGATCCCGGCCAGGACTAGGGTAGCGGCGATGGCGGCGCCCAGCGGTGGTCCGTGCACCAGGACCAGTGCCGGCGCGGCGGCGGCCAGTACGAGCAGCGCGACCAGCCGGGACGGGGAGACCCGGCTGAATACCTCGTATTCGAATCGGGCTCGGCCGGCCACGAACAAGGCTGGCCCGCCGAGAACGACGCCGACCAGTCCGGGGCCGCTATCCCCGGTGGGATGGTGGATGACCGCTTCGGCTCCGGCCGAGGTGACGACCACGCCAGCCACCATGATCAGGTGGGTGTAGGGCGCGGACCGCACGAGCCGGCCCGGATCATGGGAGGACTCGATGCTGCTCTGGAGCAGTGCTCCGGCGCGTTGGACGTAGATCTGCCACAGCAACACGGTCGTGGCGAACGCGACTGCGAACGCGATGGTCTGGTCGAGCGTGAACCCGTTACCGGCGTACGTGAGGCTGGTGACCAGGATGAGATCGCCGAGGGCGAGAGTGAAGAACTGCTGGTAACGCTCGGCCAGGTGTTCGGCCGCCAACCCGTACTGCGACCGGGGCACCCGTCCCAGCCAGGGTGTGGGGTATCGGAGCCAGGCCGCCCCGTAGTCCAGGGCGAGGGCGGCCGTCCACAACGCGCCACGCGCGGGACCGGGCACGGCGGCTCCGGCGAGCCACGGTACGGCCGAGACGGAGAACCAGAAGAGGAACCGCCCGGCGTGCCGGCGTGCCTGCTGGCTTCGTAAAGCGGGTACCAGGAAGAGGCTGCGGCCGAGGTGGATCGCTACGTAGGCGCCCGCGAAGACCACGGCATCGCGGGTGAAGGCCGCAGGCAGCGCGACGGCCATCAACATGGTGCCGAACATGACCGAGACGGTCATGAGGTAGATCGGCGGTCGGTGCGGCAGGTAGAGATCGGTCGTGAGCGCGGTGATCGACCAGACCCACCAGACCCCCGCAATCAGCACCAGCGTTTCAAAGGCACCGACCAAGGTCAGATCGGCGGCCAGTTTCTGCGAGATCAACGCAAGAGCGGCAACGAACACCAGATCGAGGAACAATTCCAACAGGGTGGATCGTTGCGGGCCGCCTGCCCGGCGTCTCAACCCCACCGCCGCGTCGCCCGTCACGGGCTGCCCGGTCCGGTCGTAAGCCGTCGGCTACCGACGGTCGATGGTTGGGGCTGGTGCCGATACCCGGCAGCCCACCTGCCCTTACGCGCGATCATTATCGGTGATATGCCCTCCTTCAAGCTGATCGTAATCGCCGCCAGTCGCTGAGTAACGATTTAGCGGCAACCGGGAACGTTTCGCGTCTCAGCTGGCCGTGACAGGCGCGAGCAACGCCAGCGGCTGAGTGGCCTCCACGCTGTCGAGGAGATTTCATCCGAACGGGTTCGGCTACGGTGGACAGCGAGCCGCTCCTGAGAGGACACATCCGAACCAACCATCCGCTCATCGACCAGAAGCGCGCACTGGAACATGGCGTGCGGCCTTGCTTGTCACCACGTAGGGTGACGGTGCCGCGACGGGCATCCCAACTAGGGCAGGCTACTTCCGACTGCGTCTGTCACTGATCAGGAAGGGGACGGGCGTTTGTCGGGTGGTTGAGCTGGGTGTCGAGTAGTGGGGCTTCGAGGTCGGCGAGGCGTTTGTCGAGGAAGCGGTTGTTGGAGCGGGCGGCTTGCAGCTTCTGTTCCAGGGCCCGGTTGTCTTCGGTGAGCTGGCGCACGCGCTGTTTGAGCGTGGTGTTCTCCTCGGCGAGGCGTTGGGCGGTGCCTTCGGTGTATTCGGCTTGCAGGTCGCGGATCTGCCCGAGGAGGATGCCGATGCGTTCCCGTTGGGTGTCGATCTCGGCGTAGGCGGCTTTGAGTGCGTCTTCGGCGTTGAGGGCTCGCTGGTGCCAGGAGGCTTCGACGTGCGCGTCGTGTGCTGCCTGGGTTCGGCGTCGTTGGTCGCCGTTGGCGGCGATCGCGGTGGTCACGAGGTTCTTGGCGTCGGTGTTCTGGTAGAGGAAGGTGCGTGAGACGCTGGCCCGCCGTGCGACGGCCGGGTAGGTGATAGGGGTCCGCTCGCGGCGCATGGTCCGCAGCGTCGCCTCGATTCGTTCGAGCTTGTCGCGGGTGCTCTGCTGGCGGGCTTGGTTGGCCGCCATCGTTCGTGGTGTTCCCTGGTTGGGGATTGTCATGAGGTGCTCTCGATGCCGCCGACGGTGGTCAGGTCGGAGGTTCGGAACGCGGTGTTCCAGAGGCGGTGGAAGTAGTCCTGGGGGCGTCGCAGGTCCAGGGCGAGGGCGTCGTCGAGCAGTCCAATGCCGGCGAGGGCGCGTTCCAGGCCGGCGATGGCGCGGGCGGTGGGCTCGAACTGCTGGTGCAGCCAGTCGGCCATCTCGTCGGTGGGTGCGCGTTCGGCCAGTGAGTACCACTGCTCTCGTTTGCGGCGCCAATACAGCAGGTCAGCGCCGGTCATAACGAACTTCTCGCAGTTGGTGCAGGCCAGTTTCCAGGGGCAGGCGCCGCCGTCCACGACGACCTGGTAGGTGCAGATCCCGCCTTCGGTCGGGGTGCTGCGCCGTCCGAGGTCAATCGCCAGGGCTTGGGCCTGCTCGCGCGGCAGTGGTGTCACTCCGTCGGAGATCAGTTGGCCGGGTTGTGGTGCCCCGGGGCCGGCGACCCAGACGTGCTGGAGGACGTCGTCGATCTCGCTGAGCGCGACCTTGGCGTAGTGCTCGGTCATGCGCTCGGAGACATGGCCGAGGTAGCGCTTGATGTGCTGCAGGCTGGCGCCAGCGGCCAGGAGCCTGGTCGCGAGGGTGTGGCGGGCCTGGTGCGGGACCGCAGGCCCGAGGTTGAGGTCGGCAATCCAGTGGTGGAAGTGCCGGTGGAACCAGGTGTGGCTGATGGCGTAGGTGCCGTGGGGGTTCTTGTAGCCGCGGGGGAACATCGCCATCGTCGCGCGTTCCTGGTGTGTCGGGGTTCGGGCGTATCGCTGCTCGAAACGGGTGATGGTGGTGCGTTGCCGTTCCCGCAGCCGCTGGTAGGTGTAGTCGGGGATGCGGATGGCCTCGTTGTAGTTGCCGACCTTGGTCTGGTCGTGCCAGAGCAGGGGGACGCCGTTGTGGATCCCGACGCATTCCAGCCGCAACCCGAGGACTTCCCCGGCCCGCCGGCCGGTCACGACGATCGTCTCCCAGATGTCGCGTACTCCCCGGTCCCTGACGTCGGACTGGGCCAGCAGTTCCAGGTTGGCCTGGTCGGCGAGGGTTCGGGCGGTGTCGTCGGTGAAGGGGCTGCGGGGCCGGAAGGCGGGCTTGTCACCTCCGGGGAAGGCGACGACGAACTCTCGGTCCAGGCTGATCTGCTCGGCGCGGCCGGCCTCCAGCGCCGCCCGCATGATCTTGCGCAGGGTGTCGAAGGTGCTCTTGCAGGTCACGCTCGTGACGATGGGCGGCTTGGTGTTGTAGCCGAGCCGCAGCGCCGGGAGTCGGTCTCGTGCTCGCCGTCGATGATCGGCGACGAACTGGTCGACGTGTTCGGCGCGGAGCAGGGACGGGTCGTGGCCTGCTGCCGGGGCCCTGGCCTCGAGGAACGCCCCGAGTTCCTGCACCGCGACGCGGATCGCGAAGTAGGTGCCCCGCCCACGGGGGCAGTTCACCGACCGTAGGAGGTCCGCGAGGTGATCCCAGAGCAGATCACGAAGCCACCGCTGCGGGATCAACGCCAGGTCGAACTTGCTGTTGAGCTTGCTGATTCGGCGGCCGAAGTGCTCGAAGTCGATGTATCCGGCCTCCTTGCTCTCGCTCGGCGTCACATAGACGACCTCCAAGTCACGGCGGATCTCGCTCACGATCATCCGCTCGTGCTCGCCCGCCCCGTCCAGGTTGTAGTACTCCAGCGAGGCGAGTCCGCGGCAGGCGTCCACGACCCGCAGGATCGAGTGCATCCACCACCGGGTGTGGTCGCTGCGCTGGATGTAGGAGTGCAAGCCCCACTTCAGTTCCGCCTTGATCAGCGGACTCATGCCGTGGAGGCTGATCTGCCCCGGGCGGGCAGCCGGCTGGACGTGGCTGCACCAGCGCCGGAACGCGGGCCCGTCGTCGTAGAAGATCGGAACGTGCTGGCCGCGACGGTCGAACCAGCGGCCCCAGTTGGACGGCAGCCGAGCTCCGCCCGGGCGCCCGGCCCGCCGGTAGAGCTTCTCGTGGTCCTCGCAGAGTCCCAGCGGGGAGCGAGCCAGATCGGCGCAGCAGAGCGCAACACACTGCCCGTAGGAGGCGCACGGATCTTGGACGGACAACCACGTCTCGAACCCGTCGTCGTCCGACACGCGAACGGACCCGCTGAACTCCTGCCAGCGGTTGCGATGGAAGGTGCACAGCCCGGCGAGCATGTTCCGCTCAGCTGGCCGGCCGCACTGTTGGACGCGGCAGCCGGTGGGGGCGTTGAGCCGCTTCCGCGCGTCGACCAACGGGGCGGTGCGCAGGAACTGCAACCGGTCCACGCCGGCTGCTTCCGCCTCCCGCCACCGGGTCAGGTGGTTGCCGCAGAGCTCCTGAGCACGGATGTAGCCGTCGCAGCCGTCGATCAGGCAGTTCCAGTGCAGCACCGGATGGTTCTTGGGGACGTGGATGACATCGTCCCGAAACAGCGGGTCGAACCCGGGTCCTTCGATCAGGGCGCTCAAGATCACGCAGCCGCACCGCCTTGAACTGCAGCGCTTCGCGTTCAAGCCACCGCAGGTGATCCACCAGTAGATACGCGTACGTCCGCTGAGTGCCCGGCTCGCCCTCATACCGGCGCAGGAAACGGTCCGCCTCCTCGTGGACCGCGCCCTCCGGCCACAGGATCGTCCACGACCGGCGCCCGCCGCTGAGGAAGACCTCCTGAACCCGTATCTGCCCTACAACCCGCCTGCGGTCCAAGCGCCCTCACACCCCCACGTCCCGAACATAGAGATCATGAAAGGTTAGGAGCGCCGGATGATCAACAGACGAGACGCCCGCAGACGTCACGTACACCAAGAGGATGGTCGGAAAGGTCGAGCAGGACTACCTGCGCCGCATCCTGCTGCGCGAGCGAGACAAGCCCGGCGGCACGGCACCGGCGTTGATCGCGCAGACCGTTCGGTTCGCGCTGGACCACGGCTATCACGTGGTGCTGGAGGGCATCATGCACACCAGCCGCTACCGAAGCATGCTGACCTCCCTGCGGGACGGCCACGGCGGCCGGTCGCTGTTCTGCTACCTCGACGTGTCCCTGGCCGAGACCCTGCGCCGGCATCTCACGCGCCCGCAGGCCGGTGAGTTCACCGCCGAGCACATGAGCGGCTGGTACGCCGCCCATGACGTCCTGGGCTGGCCCGACGAACTCGTCCTACCGGAGACCACCACCCTGGTCGACGCCGTCGAGGCCCTCGCCGCTGCCGCCGGGCTACCCCAGACCGGACGCGACGACGATCTGCTTCCGAACGTTCCGTTCTCGTAGAGCAGCCCAGCCGGCTACCGGTGTCGCCGTTCCGGTGCACCGTTCGCCAACGTCGGTCCCGAGTGGCCAGGCAGCCCAGGTCCCTCGGGGTGGCGATGCGGCATGCCCGGCTGAGCCGCCGTGGGTGTTCCGAACGGGATGAGGGTGCCGTCCACGTCAAGGAAAAGCAACGGACGCGGCGCAGGGGCGGACATGACCCAAGAGGCTAGCCCTCACCCCGCCGCCAACTAGCTCCGCGGACTTGCCCCAAGTCCATTCGTCTCGCTGCTGCTCCCTGCGGCGGGCACGCGTGCGCCGCTGACGGCGACCACGGCAGGGCCAGCGCTGGGATGCCTCTCACCGGATTCTCTCCGCTCCGCGCCGCTGTCGTATCCGACCACGCCACCAGCACCACATCCCATACCCGTTCCAGGTGATCCGCCCCGGTCAGGTGACGTCCCGGCGTAGGGGCAGGACGATAGCCAGCAGCGCGGCGGCGACCGCGTAGGCGATCAGCAGCCCGGCGCCGGCCTGCGGGGAGAGCAGTTGCGGTGCGGCCCCCGTCGTGTCGTGCGCCACCTGGGTGAGCGCGGTGAAGTTGGTCAGCGCGGCGGTGGCGCCGCCGGGCAGGAACGGGTAGGCCACGTTCACCCCGGGTACGAAGAGCAGCAGGTTTTCTCCCATGTAGAGGTACGCGCCCAGGCCGGCCAGCGCGATCACCTGGTTGCGGACCAGTGCGCCGATGCCCACGCCCAGTACCGTGTAGGCGGCCATCGCCACGACCAGACGCAACAGCAGACCGGCAACGACGTCGAGTGGCGCGCCGGTGGGGACGTCGCGGACAGCCATCCCGGCGTAGAGCGCGATGCCGGCCGTGGTCGCGGTGATCAGCCCGTAGGCCACTCCGGCGACGAGGTAGGCGAAGAGTTTCGCGGCCAGCACGCTCCAGCGTCGAGGTGCGAACAGGAAGGTGGCCGAGATGGTCCGGTGCCGGTACTCGGAGGTGACCGCCGTCGCGCCGAACAGCGCAGGGGCGATCACTCCGAGCCCGGCGAGGCCGAGTACCGCCCGGATGCCGGCCTCGGTGTCCAGTCCGGGCAGTGGCGGATTGACATTCTCCGGACCGATGACGGTGAGCAGCCCAACCAGGCCGCCCCCGAAGACGACCGCGGCGACCACCGCCCAGATCCAGAGGCGGGTGGCGAACAGCCGGCGGAACTCGGCTCGGACGAGGTGGCTCATCGGGTGATCCTCTCTGCCCCGGTCAACTGCAGGAATGCCTGTTCCAGGTCGGTGTGGTACGGGGTCAGTCCGTACACCCGCAAACCCGAGCCCGCGGCGGTGTCAGCCACCTGTTCGGCGTCAAGTCCATGGATCCGGAGGGTGCCCGGATTGGTGTTGTCGATCCGGGGCGGGCGGCCATCGGTCGTCGCGACATCGGCCAGTCGCGCGGCGAGGAGGTCAGCGTCAGGAGACTGGACCACGACGGCGGGAACGGTCACCGCAGCGAGTTCGTCGAGGGTGCCTTCGGCCATCAGACGCCCGCCGTTGAGCACGACCACGCGGTCCACCATCTGTTCCACCTCGCTGAGCACATGGCTGGAGACCAAGACGGTGCGCCCCTCGTCGGCGAGCTGCCGTAGGAACCGGCGTAGCCAGGCGATCCCCCCGGGGTCGAGCCCGTTGGTCGGCTCGTCAAGAAGCAGCACGGGGGCGTTGCCGAGTAGGGCCGTGGCGAGGGCGAGCCGCTGGCGCATACCCGTGGAGAATCCGCCGGTCTTCCGGCCTGCGAACCCGGACATCTCCAGAGCCTCGATGACCTCGTCCGCGCGCCGTACCGGCAGCCCGGCCATGTCGCAGTAGATCCGCAGGTGGTCCCGGGCACTGATTCCGGGATGACAGCACGATGCGTCCAGAGCTGCGCCGACGGTACGAGCCGGCTGCGGCAACTCGACGTACCGTCGGCCACCGATGAGCGCGTCGCCAGAGGTGGGCCGGACCAACCCCAGGATCATCCGCAGGGTGGTTGACTTCCCTGCGCCGTTTGGGCCGAGGAAACCGGTCACCCGTCCGGGCTCCACGGTGAAGCTCAGGTTGGTGACCGCCGGAACGTCGCCGAACCGCTTGGTGAGGTTGCGCACCTGCACCCGTACGCCGTCGGAGGTCTTCGTCATGCCGGTGAGCGGATTGTCGTGGTCACCGGGGACCGGCTTTCGGATTGTGGACATGAGGCATCGCCGTTCGTGGTGGGGTGAGAAACGGGCCGGTGGCTGCCGGAGTGGCCACCGGCCGGGGAAGCGACGGACGGACCGGTCAGGGCTTCCGGGTGGCCTCTTCGATGAGCCGGACCGTGGCGCGGGGGTCGCTGACCTGGATGACGAGGCGGTTGTAGCGTTCGTCGGTCAGTTCGATGACGACGGCCTGGGCCGGGTCGCGGACGTCCCAGAACACCCGCTCGCCGTCGAGGTGGAAGGTGCCCGCGACGATGACCCCGGGAAGGTGGGCTCCCGGCGCTCGCAACCCCTTCGGCTCCTTGACGATCCCCGGATCGGCGGTCGCGCCCCTGACGTTGACCAGCGGGATCGTGAGTCGGCTCTTCAGTGCCCAGAGCTTGTCCAGGCCCTCGATCTCCACGACGAGGGCCTCGCCGTCGACGTACACACGTGCCATGTTTCTCTCCTCAGATCTCGTGGCGGCTGAGCCGGTCGGCCACGGCCCCGCTGGCTTCGATGGTTTGCGTATCGGACGCGCCGGCCCTGGCCCGCAGGCGCAGACCCAGCACGGTGGCGGTCAGCGCGGTGGTCAGTGCGGCGACCCGAGCGGTTTCGTCAGCGCCCGGATGTCCGGCGATCAGGACGCGACCGAGGGCCTCATCGAGCTCCTGCAGGCACCAGGTGACCACTTCGGCGACCTCAGGATCGATCGGCGCGCGTTCAACCGCGGCCCTCAGGAGCAGGTCGATGCCGGGTTTCGCCGCGTCGGTGGCAAGTGCGCGATGCAGTGCCTCGGTGATGTCGCCAGCCGCCGAGACGGCCATGACGAGTGGTCGTACCTGGTGCTCTACGTGCCAGTGCAGCGCCGCCATGTAGAGCCCACGCTTGCTGCCGAAGGTCTTGTACAGGCTGTTGCGATGGACGCCGAGGGCGGCCACCAGGTCATCGACGGACGTGCCGTCGTACCCCCGGTCGGCGAACACCTCTGCCGCCGCCTGAACAACCTGATCCTCGTCGAACCCGCGCGGTCTCCCCATGTCAGTCATGGTAGCGGGTTTAGGAACGAACAGTCAAGAACAATCGTTCCTATATTCTGCCGAGAGACGTCGGTGGCCCTCCCGCCGCCGGCCGACCGGGTGCCCGACCTGATCCCGTACGACGCGCAGGGCAAGAAGGCCCTCGAACTGACCTTCCGGGAGGCGCTGCGCCTCGGGCACAACCACGTCGGCACCGGGCACATCCTGCTCGCCCTGCTGGAGCTGGAGGACGGCTCCGGCGTGCTCTCCGGGCTGGGCCTGGACAGGGAGGGTGTCGAGGAGTGGATCACCACCGCCCTGGCGCAGCGGGCGTGACCCTCGCGGGGGACCGAGGTCCCCCGCACCGGGGAGTTCCCGGCCGCCGGATGCCGGCAGAGTTCCAGGTGGACCGTCCCACGTTCGTACGCAGCCGGCACGGACGCCCGGCCCGCCGGGCGGTGACGGTCCGTCGGTGGCCGGGGCGCGGCACGGGGGGACGCCCCGGCCACCGACGGGTACGCCTCAGGAGGTGTCGGCCGGGAAGCCGTAGCGGGTGGCGTGCTCCGGGTCGGCCGGGTCGACCTGCCGGATGCCGGCGTCGGCGAGGCGCTTGTTCACCTCGTCCAGCTGCTCGCGGACCAGCCGGGCCTCCTCCTCGGTCACCCGGCCGCGGTGCGGCCGGCCGGCGTACTCGATGGTGCCGTAGTCGACCTTCTCCGCGCTCTTGCGCGCCTTCGGCGGGCGTACCCGCTCGGCGGTGCGCAGCAACTGGGCCATCGGCACGTCGGTGGCCATCGCGTCGAACTCGCTGGCGGTCAGTACCACCCGGCGCGGCTCGCCGCCGCCGTGCCGGTCGTGGATCTCCACCACCGCCACGTCCAGTGCCGCGTCGTCGATGCTCTCCACCTCGACCGGCGTGGCGTCCAGCTGCACGGGCCCGGCGACCAGGTCAGGGTGCTCCAACACGACGACCTTGACCACCTCGTCGTCGGGCCGCAGCACCGTGCCACTGAAGTCGGAGACGTGGATCGTCTTCTTGCCCATGCGCGGAGCTTCTCCTGTCGTAGGCCAAGTTTCGGACCAGAAGACGCTACCCGACACCTGTGCGAAAGCCCCGGCTGGACGCCCCGGGTGTGTCGCCGCTTCCCCGCCTACCGGTCAGAGGCTGCCCTTGGGCGCCACCCATTCCATCGGCTGGCCGGTGAGTGCGGCGATCCGGTCGTAGTCGGCGTCGTAGTGCAGGACGGTGGCTCCGTGGTCCTCGGCGGTGGCCGCGATGATCAGGTCGGGTAGCGCGAAGTTCCGGTGCTGGCTGTCGGCGGCGAGCATGCGGTGGACGGCCGACGCGCGGTCCATGGCCGCGGTGGTGACATCCATCCACCGGTGGCCGTGCAGCGCCTGCCAGAGGATCTCGTATCCCTTGGGATGTGGCGCGTTGTTGAGGTATTCCAGGGTGGTCAGCTGGCAGGCGGCCAGGCGTCCCTCCGTGAGCAGGCCCTCGAACCGGCGCCGGACCGCCGGATGGCGGCCCTGCAACACGTAGACCGAGGTGTCGGCCAGGTAGATCGTTCCGGCCATCACGCGGCCTCGGCGTCGCGAGCGTCCTCCGCGAGTCGGCTCAGGTCGCGGCCGCCGTGATGGCGCCAGGCTTCGCCGGACCCGCTGAAGTCCATTTCCACCTGGTCGAAGGCGGCGACGATGTCGCGCGCCTGCCTGCGTACGGCGAAGGCGTGCAAGGCGGCGTTGATGGTGGCGACCTTGGTGTCCGTCCCGAGCGCCTCGCGGGCGGCATCGAGCCAATCGTCGTTCACGTCAACCGTGATGCGCGTCATGCGTCCGACGATACATCAGGGCCGCCAACATCAACCCACCATGGCGGACGTGATCTTGGTGCGTCAGCGGGCGGTGAGGCCGCGCCGGGAGGAGACCCCGGCGGGCAGCCTGTTGAGGTCACCCCAGGAGAGCGGGGCATTCACCCCGCGCCCGGTCCGCGCCTCCCGGTACGGCGGTTGGGCCGGAAACTGCCCGGCGGCCTCGGCCGCCCGCCAGATCCTCGCGGTCTCCTGCTGGTGCCGGTCATTCGGCTGATTCGGCATGACCATTACCGTCCCAAAGAAAGTTGTACATGTATGGAAACGAATATGACGCCCGATCGATGTGCAAGGTTCCCGTGCATCGGTGTTCTTCCCTATGTGTACCCGGACGACCGGATCTTCAACCGGCCCGGCCACGGCCGAACGGGACGCCGCGCCGGCCGGCGCGGCGTACGGTGATCACGACGAGGTGGTCGTACCCGAGCGGGCGAGGGAGGTGTCCGGTGCTCGACCGCCGGCTCTACCTGCACCTGGTCACCTGGCTGGGCCAGTGGCCGGCCGGCCCCGGCCTGAACGTCGTCGGCTCCCGCAGGCGCGGGCGGCCGGCCTGGGACGGGCGGCTGCGCCCGGCCGTCGCCGTGCAGGCCGCCGGCGGCACCGTGCTCTCGGTGCCGCCGGAGCGGGTCGAGGCGATCCGCGCGCTGGCCCGCGGGCCGGAGGCCGAGCTGTTCGCGGCGCTGCCCGCCGCGGTCGGCCAGCCGGACTGGGTGCTGGCCGACGACGCCTTCCGGTGGTGCCTCGCACCGGCCCCGCTGCCGGAGGTGGGGGAGTGGGTCGCGCCGACCGACCCGGCGTTCCCCTCCTGGCTGCGCCTGTTCGACCGGGAGGTGCTGGTGGTCCGGGACGCCGACGGCGGCTACCTGGCCGGAGTGGGGATCAAGCGGCACGACGCGTACGGGCACGAGCTGGCGGTGGAGACGGCGCCGGCCGCGCGCGGCCGGGGGCTGGCCCGCCGGCTGGTCGCCCGGGCCGCCCGCCGGGTGCTCGACGAGGGTGCCGTCCCGACCTACCGGCACGACCCGGCCAACGTCGCCTCGGCCCGGGTCGCCGAGGCGGCCGGCTTCCCGGACCGGGGCTGGCGGTCGTACGGCGTCTATCCCCGCTGACCGTTGGCCGGCGCCCGGCCGCGCCCGGTCTCAGCCGGCCAGGCCGAGCGCCTCCGCCGCCGCCCGGCCGTTGGCGTGGCTGGCCCCGTAGGTGGTGACGAAGGCGCGTGCGCCGGCCGGCCGCCAGCGCCCCGGCCAGCCCATCTCGACCACGGTCACCGGGTACGCGGCGGCCAGCGCGTCGACCAGCTCGGCGGCGCCGGGCAGCCGGTGCAGGTGCCGCCCGACCAGCACGATCGGCCGGCCGTCGGCGAGCCGCCCCAGCGTGGCGGCATCGGTCTCGTTGGCGACGACACGTACCTCCTGCAGGCCGGCCAGGTGCGGGCCCAGGCCCCACGGCACCCGGCCCTCGGCGATGGTGGAGGCGGCGTGCAGCTGCACCACCAGCGGGCGGTCCAGCCCGGCGACGTCGCCCTCGACGCGGACCGCCCGGCGCGCGGCGGCGTACCCGAGGTCGGCGGACGTGGCCGACGGGGCGCCGGCGGCCCGGGTCCAGGCGGCGAGCGCGGCGGCACGGCCGGCCGCCTCGTCGACCCGGGCGCGGTCCAGCCGGCCGTCGCCGATCGCCGCGACGATCTCGCCGGCCACGTGCTCGACCAGCGCGGCGTCGACCTTCGCGCCGATGCAGAGCAGGTCCGCGCCGGCGGCCAGCGCACGCACGGCGGCCCGCCCGACCCCGCCGGCGGCCAGCGCGGCGCCCTGCATCTCCAGCGCGTCGGTGATCACCGTGCCGGTGAAGCCGTACTCGCCGCGGAGCAGGTCGACCAGGACGGCCCGGCTGAACGTGGCCGGCCCGTCCCCGGTGAGCGCCGGCACCCGGATGTGCGCGGTCATGACCGCCCGGGTGCCCGCCTCGACGACCGCCGCGAAGGGCGGCAGGTCGCGCTCGCGCAGCAGGGCCGGGGACACGTCGACGGTGGGCAGTTCGTGGTGCGAGTCGGCGACGGTGGCGCCGTGGCCGGGGAAGTGCTTGGCGCAGGCGGCGACGCCGACCGACTGGAGGCCCTCGACGGCGGCGGCGGAATGCGCGGCGACCCGGGCCGGGTCGGCGCCGAACGAGCGGGTGCCGATCACCGGGTTCTCGTCGGCGGTGTTGACGTCGACGGTGGGGGCCAGGTTGACGGTGACGCCGAGGGCGGCCAGTTCGGTGCCGATGGCCGCGTAGACCCGGCGGGTGAGCGCGGTGTCGTCGACGGCGCCGAGCGCGGCGTTGCCCGGGTACGGGCTACCGGTGGCGTGCGCCAGCCGGGTGACGTCGCCGCCCTCCTCGTCGATGGCGATCAGCACGTCCGGCCGGCCGGCGCGCAGCGCCGCGGTGCTCGCGGCCACCTGCGCCGGGCCATGGATGTTGGTGCCGAAGAGGGTGTGCCCGGCCAGCCCCTCGGCGACCAGGTCGACGGCCCAGTCCGGCGGCACCGGCCCCGGGTACGCGGCGAGCAGCGTGCCCAGCGCGAGCCGGCGCAGTCCTGGATCCAGCCCCACGTGACTCCCCCTTCGGTGCCGGACGGCACGAGTGTCGCACCGGGAGCGGTCGGTCGTCCGAGCCTCCGGTGCGGGGTGGCCGATACGCTACGGGCACCCGTCTGCAGGTCGATTGGGTCGGCAAAGTTTTACGGAAATCAGAGGACGTGGCATGAGTGCGACCCGGCTGCCCGGCACCCCCCGCCTGTTACGGGCGCTCAACGATCGTGCGGCACTGGAACTACTGCTCGAACGCGGCCCGCTGACCCGGGCCCGGCTCGGCGAGCTGACCGGCCTGTCCAAGGTCACCGCCTCGCAGCTGGTGGAGCGGCTGGAGGAGCGCGGGCTGGTCACCCGGGTCGGTGAGCAGGCCGGCGGGCGGGGCCCGAACGCCCAGCTCTACGCGGTGCGCCCGGGCAGCGCGCACGTGGTCGGCGTCGATGTCGGAGCGGAACGGGTGGTGGCGGCCTGCGCCGACATCACCGGGGCGGTCATCGGCCGGGTCGAGCAGTCCACCCGGGACACCGATGACCCGGTCGGCGTGGTGCACAACGCGGTGGTGCGGGCGGCGAGCAGCGCTGGCGCGGAGCTGTCCAGCGTACGGCGGGTGGTGCTGGGCACCCCCGGCCTGGTGGACCCGGGCACCGGCGACATCACCTTCGCCTTCAACCTGCCGCGCTGGCACCGCGGCCTGCTCGCCGCGCTCCGCGAGGACCTGCACACGCCGGTGGTCTTCGAGAACGACGTCAACCTCGCGGCCGTCGCCGAGGCGCAGTCCGGCGCGGCCCACGGGCTGGCGGACTTCGTGCTGGTCTGGGTGGGTGCCGGCGTCGGCCTGGCGATAATGCTCGGCGGGCGGCTGCACCACGGCAGCAGCGGCGCCGCCGGCGAGATCGGCTACCTGCCGGTGCCCGGGGTGCCGATCCCGCGGGACGTCTCCCGCCGGGCCAAGCCGGCGTTCCAGCAGCTCGCCGGGGCGGACGCGGTCCGGGCGGTGGCCCGCGAGCACGGCTTCGACTCCGGCGACGCGGCCGACGCGGTACGCGCCGCCATCGCCGCCGGCACGGCCGGCGGTCCGATGCTCGACGAGCTGGCCCGGCGCCTGGCCCTCGGCGTGGCCAGCACCTGCGTGGTGCTGGACCCGCCGCTGGTGGTGCTCGCCGGCGAGGTCGGCCAGGCCGGCGGGGCGGCGCTGGCGGATCGGGTGCAGCACGAGGTCGCCGCGATCACGCTGGTCCGGCCCCGGGTGCTGCCGACCGGGCTGACCGAGGAGCCGATCCTGCGGGGCGCGCTGCGCACGGCGCTGGACGCCGTCCGGGACGAGGTCTTCGGGTCGACCGTCGGCTGACGTCCCTCGCCGTACGCCACCCGTCATTGAAGGAATTCTTCACCACCGGCCCTGCCCCGGCAAGATCCTGCCGAGGTCGGGCCGGTGGTGGGTGCGCCGTGCCGCGGCCATCGAACGCCCCGGCACGGCGCCGGTCAGATCAGGTCACGCCGGCGGAACACCGCGAACGCCGCCGCCGTCACCGTGCCGGCGAGAGCCAGCAGCACCAGCAGCGCCGGAGCCCAGGTGATCGTGTACATGCTGTCGCAGTAGCCGAAACCGGACCAGTTCTGGCAGGCCCGGTTGTCGTAGAGCTCGAGCCGGCCGGTCAGCCAGGCACCCACGTAGGTCATGAGCATCAGCTGGTCCGGGCGGGCCACGTCGAGGATCTGGAACACCAGCCGCGCGCCCAGCTCCCAGACCACCGCGTACGCGGCAACGGCACCGAGCGCCGCCGCAGTGTGCCGGCCCAGCGTGGCGATGCCGAAGCCGAGCGCGGAGGCGAGCAGCACCAGCACCAGCCCCCGCCCGTAGATGCCGCCCAGGTCCTGCCAGAACGCCGCGTCCAGATGGCCCGGTAGCCCGGCGGTCTGCGCGATCGTCCAGAACGTGCCCAGGTAGACCATCGTGGCCACCACCGACAGCAGCGCCACCACCCCGAGCAGCGTGCCCAGCTTCGCGCCGAGCACGGTGAGCCGGCGCGGCCGCCACAGCAGCAGGTTGACCACCCCGCCGGAGTTCAGGTCGGCGCCGATGTAGGAGGCCCCGACCAGGAAACCGAAGAGCAACAGGAAGGCGATCAGGAAGTACAGCAGCGGTTCCGCCTGCTGGCCGAAGACGAAGACGTTGCTGAGGTAGTCGGCGACCACCGGCAGGCGCTCCTGCAGGGCCGGGTCCAGCTCGCTGCAGTCGGCCGGGAGGTAGGTGGTCCCGTCGACCGGCAGCTCGCCCGCCTTGACCTTCAGGCAGCGCTGGTGGTCGGCCTCCATGCTGCGGATCGCCGCGGAGACCTGGGCCTGGGCCTCGGCCACCTCCCTCGCCGACGGCTGGTGCGAGTCGACCAGGGTGGTCGCCGCGGTGATGGCGAAGGCCAGTGCCAGCAGCACCACCATCAGCTGGACGAAACGGCGGGCGGCGAGCCGCTCCAGTTCGGCGCGGACGAGGTTCACGCGTCCACCCCCCGGCCGGCGGTGGCGTCGAGGTCGATCATCGGTTCGGCGGGTCCCTCCCCGGGCAGGGCGGCCTCGCCCACCTGCCGCGGCAGTGTCGGATGCGGTGCGGTGCCGGTCAGTTCCAGGAAGACGCTCTCCAGGTCGGGGCGGATCGGGGTCAGCTCGCGCACCCAGAGCCCCTGCTCGCCCAGCGTGCGGGCGATCAGCTCGGGGTCGTCCGTGCCGGCGACCACCAGCAGCCCCTCGTGGCCGCTGACCGCCAGGCCCGCCGCCCCCAGCAGCTCGGCGGCCCGGTCCGGTTCGGCCACCCGTACCTGCCACTCGTGCTGGTCGTACCCGGCCAGCACCTCCGCCACCGGGCCCGCCGCCACCTGGCGACCCTGGGAGATGATCGTCACGTGGTCGCAGATCAGCTGGATCTCGGCCAGGATGTGGCTGGAGACCAGCACCGTCACTCCCGCCTCGGCCAGCGACCGCATCAGGTCCCGCATCTCCCGGATGCCCGCCGGGTCCAGCCCGTTCGCCGGCTCGTCCAGGATCAGCAGCTCCGGATCCTTGAGCAGGGCGGAGGCGACGGCCAGGCGCTGCTTCATGCCCAGCGAGTAGCCCTTGACCCGGTCGTGGCCCCGGTCGTGCAGCCCGACCTGCTCCAGCACCTCGTCGACCCGGGCGGTCGGTACCCCGCCGGCCCGCGCGAGCAGCCGCAGCGTGCGGTGACCGGTGAAGTTGCCGAAGAACTGTGGGCTCTCCACGATCGCGCCGACCCGCCCGGTCACCCGGGCCAGCTGCTGCGGCGCGGGGGCGCCGAGCACACTCATCCGGCCGCTGTCGGCGCTCACCAGACCGAGCAGCGCGCGCAGGGTGGTGGTCTTGCCGGAGCCGTTCGGGCCGAGGAAGCCGTGCACCTGCCCGGCCTCGACCAGCATGTCGAAACCGTCCACCGCGACCCGACGCCCCTGCCTGAGGGTGTGGAACGTCTTGCGCAGCCCCTCGATCTCGATGACCGCGCTCATCCGCGGCGCTCCTGACCTCGATCGGGCATGACACGTCCTCCGGATGTGGTGACCAACGACACAGCGCCCCACCCTATGGCTGCGGCGTCGGCCGTGGGGGGCACCCCGCGGGCTGCGTGGTTGGATGGAGCGGTGACTGGTGACCCGATCCCCGCCGCCGCCGGCGCCCCCGCCGCCCCCGCACCCGTGGACGCGGATCTGGTGGTCAGTCTCGACGGCGTCGGCGTCAAGCGCTCCGGCACCGCGCTGCTGCACGACGTGGACTGGCGGGTCGAGCTCGACGAGCGCTGGGTCGTCCTCGGCCCCAACGGCGCGGGCAAGACCACCCTGCTCAACCTCGCCGCCGGCCGGCTGCACCCGACCAGCGGGACGGCGCACGTGCTCGGCGAGCGGATCGGCCGCACCGACGTCAACGAGCTGCGGATGCGGATCGGGCTCTCCACCGCCGCCCTGGCCGAGCGGGTCCCCGCCGAGGAGCGGGTCAGCGACGTGGTGGTCACCGCCGCCTGGTCGGTGGTCGGCCGGTGGCGGGAGAGCTACGACCGCACCGACGAGTCGCGGGCCCGCGCCCTGCTCGGGCAGCTGGGCGTCGGCCACCTCGCCGACCGGGCGTACGGGACCCTCTCCGAGGGCGAGCGCAAGCGGGTCCAGATCGCCCGCGCCCTGATGACCGACCCCGAGCTGCTGCTGCTCGACGAGCCGGCCGCCGGGCTCGACCTGGGTGGGCGTGAGGACCTGGTGGCCCGGCTGGCCGAGCTGGCGTACGACCCGGACGCCCCCGCCCTCGTCCTGGTCACCCACCACGTCGAGGAGATCCCGCCGGGCTTCACCCACGCGCTGCTGCTGCGCGAGGGCGGGGTGGTCGCGCAGGGGCTGCTCGCCGAGACGCTCACTGGTGACAACCTCTCCAAGACCTTCGGCCTGCCGCTGGTGGTCGAGCGGCGCGGCGGGCGGTACACCGCCCGGGCCGCCTGAGCCGGCGCTCCGCCCCTGCCGGCCCCTGGGGGCGGCTGGTCCTAGACTCGCCGCATCGTGCAGGTCGACAGGAGGTCGTGGTGCGGCAGACCCGGGTCGTCGTGGTGGGCAGCGCGAACATGGACCTCGTCGGCATCGGCCCGGCGCTGCCCCGGCCGGGGGAGACCGTGCTCGGCAGCGACTTCGTGACGGTGCCCGGCGGCAAGGGCGCCAACCAGGCGATCGCCGCGGTCCGCGCCGGCGCGTCCTGCGCCTTCCTCGGCGCGATCGGCTCGGACGCGTTCGGCGTCACCCTGCGCGCCCGGATCACCGCCGCGGGGGTGGACACCGGCCAGCTGCGGGTGGTCTACGGCGCGTCCGGGGTGGCGCTGGTCATGGTCAACGCGGCCGGGGACAACGCCATCCTGGTGACTCCCGGCGCCAACGCCGCCTTCGCCGGCCTCACCGGCGGCGAGCTGGACGTCGTACGCGAGGCGGACGTGCTGGTCGCGCAGCTGGAGATCCCGGTCGAGACGGTGACCGCGGCGGCGGTGGCGGCCCGCGAGGCCGGCACCCGGGTCATCCTCAACGCGGCGCCGGCCCGGCGGGTGCCGGCCGAGCTGCTGGCCGCGGTGGATCTGCTGGTGGTCAACGAGCCGGAGGCGCAGGCGCTCACCGGCCGCGGCCGGGAGGAGCCGCGGGCGCTGCTGGAGCTGGTGCCCCGCGCGGTGCTGACCCTGGGTGGCGAGGGCGCCTGGTACGGCGACCGGGACGGCACGGCCGGGTACGTGCCGGCGGTCGAGGTGGACGTGGTCGACACCACCGCCGCCGGCGACGCCTTCACCGCCGCGCTCGCCGTGGCCTGGGGCGAGGGCCGGGAGGTGCTGGACGCCGTCTGTTGGGCGGCGGCGGCCGGCGCGGCCTGCGTACGCCGGCTCGGTGCCTCGGTGGCGCTGCCCCGCCGGGACGAGATCGACGCGCTGTACGCTCCGCTGCCCGCCTGACCCGGCGGCGCGGCATGCCGAGGCCCGGGATGCCGGCGACGGCGTCCGCCTCGGCGACGGCTCGGCCACCCGTGCGCGACGAGCGGTCATCGGTGCTCTCCCTGCTGCTCGACGGCGCGCTGCACGGCCCGGTAGATCTGCCCGAACCGCAACGCGTCCGGGGTGCGCACCAGCATCACCTCCTGCCCGTGGTGCTGCACCCACAGCTCGTGCACCCGGTTGCCACGCTCGTAGGAGCGGTCCAGCCAGCCCAGCGGCAGCTCCAGGAACGGGGTCAGGGCCAGCGCGCCGACCGTGCAGCCGGCCAGGATGACCAGCGCCAGCTTCCAGTTGCCCCGGTCCTGTGCCGACCAGACCAGCGAGACCACGCAGACCAGCGCCACCAGCGGCGGCAGGGAGAGCAGCAACACCAGCACACCCCGGCCCAGCACCCGGCCCCGGACGGCCATCGTCGTCGCCCCCCGCGCGTGCCAGACGTACGTCACGTCGGCGATCCGGATCGCGTGCCCACCGGCCCGGATCGACTCCGAGGTCACCTGGACCGTGTCGTCCCGGTAATAGAGGGTCATCACTAACCCTAACCATCCGTCGGTAGCCTGCGCCCCGCCGTGCCGGTCCCTCCGGCCGGCGCTCCCGGCCGCTGGCGGGTGCGGTCCCCGGATGCTATGGAGCTGATGACGTCAACGACTCGCCCCGGCTTCCGTGTGCTGTCCGGCGCGGCGCTCTCCGCGCGGCGCTCTCCGCGCGGCGCTCTCCGCGCGGCTTTTGCGCGGCGCCCGGCCTGGCGTCCTCCGCGCAATGCCCGACGCGCCCTCTGCGCGGTTCCCGGCCCGGCCCCTGGGCGGTTCGATGCGGCGAGTTGCCGGAGTGGGGTCCGCTGCGGCTGAGTCGTTTGCGACATCAGCTCCAAAGGCGCCGGCAGAGGGGTCCGCACCGCGCGGCCGGGAACCTGGCGCGGTCACCGGATCGGGGACCCGGCGGGACGGCGGGGGACCGCCGGGCGGCGTACCGTGCGGCCGCATGGGGGACACCGAGCGCAACGTCGAGACCGTCCGCCGCTACCTGCGCACCTTCGTCACCAAAGACCTGGCCGAGCTGCGCGAGGTGGTCGACGAGGACGTGCAGATCTACGGCTCCGGCGCGGTCGTGCGGGGCCGGCACTTCGTCGAGGCGGCGGTCGCCTCGCCGGGGTTGACGGTGCTCGACCAAGGGATTCAGGAACTCTTCGCGGCCGGGGACCGGGTGGTCGTCGCGCTGGCGCAGACCTACCGGCGGGACGCCACCGGCGCGACGGCCGTGCAGAGCGTCTGCAAGATGTACCGGCTGGCCGGCGGTCGGATCGTCGAGTTCTGGGGCGAGCAGGATCTCTACGGCCTGCTTCGCGGGTTGGAGATGTTGCCCGACGCGCCGATCGAGTTCTGAGAGGGCATCTCATCCAGGTCTGGTCTGATACACGCTGGTTGGTGCCCTGCTGGTCGCCCGCAGCGCCGCCCGTGCCGCAATCGCTTCCCATTCAGCCCGTGATCGTTGGCGGCCCAGCTGTAGTCGCCCCGGCGTGTCGACTAGCTCAGCTGCCAACGTTCCAGTCGTAGACGGGCGCCATCCTGACGCGACCATCAACCCGAAACAGACACACCATCACGTACCTGAACGGGATGCCCTCTGAGGGCCGGGCGCGGGCCGGGTGGCCTCCATCGCCCGCTGCACCGCCCGGTAGACCTGCCGGAAGCGCAGCGCGTCGCCGGTGCGCAGCAGCAGCACCGGCCGGCCCCGCCAGCGGGCCCACATCTCCCACTGCCGGCTGCCCCGGGCGTAGGACCGGTCGAGGTGCTCGAAGAGGAAGTCGGCGAGCGGGCCGACGGCGAGCCCGACCAGCACCGATACACCCACGATGGCGATGGTGACGGTCAGCGAGTGGTGCAGCCAGACGGCCAGCGCCACGCCCAGCACGGCGGCGACCAGCGGGCCGGCCAGGGCCGCGCCGAGGGCGCCGCGCCCGGCCAGCGCCCGCCACGAGCGGCTGCCCCGGTGGTGCCAGACCATGCCGATTTCGGCGAGCGGGAAGGTCCGTCCGTCCACCCGGATCGCGGCGGAGGTGACCTGCACCGACCTGTCGTCGTAGTACGTGATCATCGTGGCACTCCCGGCGGCGGGGCTGACACCAGCCTACGTACCCCAACGACCGGGCCGTAAGGTTGGCACGCGACTTCGACGAGGAAGTGAGGGCAGCGTGAGCGAGTTCGTGCGGCTGGAGACCAGGGACGGCATCGGCACCATCCGGCTGGAGCGGCCGCCGATGAACGCGCTCAACACCCAGGTGCAGGAGGAGTTGCGCGCCGCCGCCGCGGCGGCCACCGCCGACGCGAGCGTCCGCGCCGTCATCGTGTACGGCGGGGAGAAGGTCTTCGCCGCCGGCGCGGACATCAAGGAGATGGCCGACATGTCCTACGTGGACATGGCGGAGCGGGCCGCGGACCTGTCCAGCGCGCTCGGCGCGATCGCCCGGATCCCCAAGCCGGTGGTCGCCGCGATCACTGGGTACGCCCTCGGCGGCGGCTGCGAGCTGGCCCTGGCCTGCGACTGGCGGGTGGTGGCCGAGGATGCCAAGCTCGGCCAGCCGGAGATCAAGCTTGGCATCATCCCCGGCGCCGGCGGCACCCAGCGACTGGCCCGCCTGGTCGGCCCGGCCCGCGCCAAGGACCTGATCATGTCCGGCCGGATGGTGGACGCCCAGGAGGCGCTGCGGATCGGCCTGGCCGACCGGGTCGCCCCGGCCGCGCAGGTCTACGACACGGCCGTCGAGCTGGTGACCCCGTACCTGACGGGCCCGGTGCAGGCGTTGCGCGCGGCGAAGCTCGCCGTCGACGGCGGCCTCGACATGGACCTGAACTCCGGTCTGGCCTGGGAGAGCCAGCTCTTCGCGGCGCTCTTCGCCACCGACGACCGGCGCGAGGGCATGGCGGCGTTCGTGGCGAAGCGCAAGCCGGACTTCACCGGCCGCTGAGCCCCGGTCGGGGCCGGCGACCCGCCCGGTCGTCCGGCCCCGAACCGAGAAGTGTTCACATCCTCCGTACCGGCCAGTAACGTGTGACCCCGGTCAGCAGACGAGGGGAGCGGCGATGACGGAACGGGTCGAGGGTCACGGCGGGGAGCTGGCGCTGGCGGCGCTGCGCGCCAACGGCGTACGGGAGATGTTCACCCTCTCCGGCGGGCACGTCTTCCCGCTCTACGACGCCGCGCACAAGCACGGGTTCCCGATCTACGACGTCCGGCACGAGCAGTCGGCCGTCTTCGCCGCCGAGGCGGTGGCCAAGCTCCAGCGCCGCCCCGGCCTGGCCGTGCTCACCGCCGGCCCCGGCGTCACCAACGGCGTCTCCGGGCTGACCAGCGCGTGGTTCAATGCCTCCCCGGTGCTGGTGCTCGGCGGGCGGGCGCCCCAGTTCCGCTGGGGCTCGGGCAGCCTCCAGGAGATGGACCACCTGCCGTTGGTCGCCCCGGTCACCAAGCACGCCGAGACGGTGTTCAGCGCCGACGACATCCCGCGCGCCGTCACCGCCGCGCTCACCGCGGCGCTCACCCCGCACCGGGGCCCGGTCTTCCTCGACTTCCCGCTGGAGGCGGTCTTCTCCGTCGGCGACGCCGACCTGCCCGCGCCGGCCGCCGTCGCGCCGGTCGAACCGGACCCGGACGAGGTCGCCGCCGCCGGTCGCCTGATCCTGGGCGCGCAGCGCCCGGTCATCATCGCCGGCTCCGACGTGTACGCCGGGGACGCCGTCGCCGCTCTGCGCGAGGCCGCCGAGGCGCTCGGGGTGCCGGTCTTCACCAACGGCATGGGGCGCGGCGCGCTGCCGCCGGAGCACCCGCTCGCCTTCGCCAAGGCCCGGCGGGTCGCCCTGAAGGGCGCCGACGTGGTCGTCGTCATCGGCACCCCGCTGGACTTCCGGCTCAGCTTCGGCGACTTCGGCGACGCGGCGGTCGTGCACATCGTCGACGCCCCCAGCCAGCGGGCCACCCACGTCCAGCCCGCCGCCAGCCCCGCCGGCGACCTGCGGCTGATCCTCTCCGCAGTGGCCGGGCAGACCGGCGACCGGGTCGACCACGCCGACTGGATCGCCGGCCTGCGCGCCGCCGAGGACGCCGCGAAGGCCCGCGACGCCGAGGAGATGGCCGCCGACACCGACCCGATCCGGCCCGCCCGGGTCTACGGCGAGCTGCGCCGGGTGCTCGCCGCCGACGCGATCACCATCGGCGACGGCGGCGACTTCGTCTCGTACGCCGGCCGTTACCTGGAGCCGGCGCAGCCCGGCACCTGGCTCGACCCCGGCCCGTACGGGTGCCTCGGCACCGGCATGGGCTACGCGATGGGGGCTCGGGTCAGCCACCCGGACCGGCAGATCTGCGTGCTGATGGGCGACGGTGCCGCCGGTTTCTCGTTGATGGACGTGGAGTCCCTGGTCCGGCAGAAGCTCCCGGTGGTCATCGTGGTCGGTAACAACGGCATCTGGGGGCTGGAGAAGCACCCGATGCGGGCCATGTACGGCTACGACGTCGCCGCCGATCTCCAGCCGGAGCTGCGCTACGACAAGGTGGTCGAGGCGCTCGGCGGGGCCGGCGAGACGGTGGCCAAGGCGGCCGACCTCGGGCCGGCCCTGGCCCGCGCCTTCGATGCCGGGGTGCCGTACCTGGTCAACGTGCTCACCGACCCGGCCGACGCGTACCCCCGCTCGTCGAACCTGGCCTGACCACGACGCCGCGACCGCCGCCGCCGGCTGACCGGCGGCGGCGGTCGCGTTCTGTCAACAGCAAAATCAGCGGAATGTCGGTGGCCGTCACCGTAACGTCAGACCCCTCGCTCATCGTTGGGTGACCAGCGATAACGATCGGAGAGCCTGATGACATACGCGATCCGCGCCGAGGGGCTGGTGCGCCGCTTTGGTGCCACCACCGCCCTCGCCGGGGTCGACCTGGAGGTTCCCACGGGGACGGTCTTCGGGTTGCTCGGCCCCAACGGCGCCGGAAAGACCACTGCGGTACGGGTGCTCGCCACCCTGCTCGCCGCCGACGAGGGGCACGCCACCGTCGGCGGGTACGACGTCCGCCGCGACGCCCACCGGGTGCGCCAGCTGATCGGTCTCACCGGCCAGTACGCCTCGGTCGACGAGACCCTCACCGGCACCGAGAACCTGCTGCTCATCGGCCGGCTGCTCGGGCTCAGCCGGGCCGCGGCGCGGGCCCGCGCCGCCGAGCTGCTCGCCGACTTCCAGCTCACCGACGCCGCCGGCCGGCCGGCCAAGACCTACTCCGGTGGCATGCGCCGCCGCCTGGATCTGGCGGCCAGCCTGGTCGGGCGGCCGCAGCTGCTCTTCCTCGACGAACCGACCACCGGGCTGGACCCGCGCAGCCGCAACGAGCTGTGGGACATCGTGCGCACCCTGGTCGCCGACGGGGTGACCGTGCTGCTCACCACGCAGTACCTGGAGGAGGCCGACCTGCTCGCCGGCCAGATCGCGGTGGTCGACCACGGGCGGGTGATCGCCCAGGGCACCCCCGAGGAGCTGAAGACGAAGACCGGCGGGCAGGTGCTCGCTGTGCGGCCGGTCGACCCGGCCGACCTGCCGACCGTGCGGGCCATCGCCGGCGAGGTGGCCGGAGCGACCCCGGAGGTCGCCCAGACCACCGTCACCGTGCCGGTGAACGACCCGGGCGTGCTGCCCGCGGTGGTCCGCCGCCTCGACGCCGCCGAGGTCCAGGTGGCCGAGCTGGCCCTGCGCGGTTCCAGCCTGGACGAGGTCTTCCTCTCCCTCACCGGCCACCGGGCCGAGCAGGACGCGCCCGCCGACCTACTCGAAGGGACCCCGGCATGACCGCCGCCACCGCCACCGCGACCGCTACCCCGCTCGCCCCGGCCCGCCGGCTCGGCGTCGGCGCCGGCCTGCGGCACACCCTCACCCTGGCCTGGCGCAGCCTGGTGCAGATCAAGCACAACCCGATGGAACTGCTCGACCTGAGCATCCAGCCAGTGATGTTCGTGCTGCTCTTCACGTACGTCTTCGGCACGGCCATCGCCGGCTCCTCCGGCGAGTACCTGACCTTCATGCTGCCCGGCATCATGGTGCAGAACGCGCTCTTCGCCACCATGACCACCGGGTTCGGGTTGAACAACGACCTGACCAAGGGGGTCTTCGACCGGCTCCGGGCGCTGCCGATCGCCCGCTGGGCGCCGCTGGCCGGCCGGATCCTCGCCGACACGGTCAAGCAGGCCTGGTCGATCGCGCTGCTGCTCGGCGTCGGGTTGATCCTCGGCTTCCGGGTCGGCACCGGCGTGCTCGGCGTGCTGGCCGCGTTCGCCCTGCTGCTGGCGTTCACCCTGGCCGCGTCGTGGATCTCGGTGCTGGTCGGGGTGCTGGTCAGCGAGCCGGAGAAGGTGCAGATCTTCGGTTTCATGGTGATCTTCCCGCTCACCTTCACCAGCAACATCTTCGTGCCGACCGACCGGATGCCCGGCTGGTTGCAGAACTGGGTCGAGGTCAACCCGGTCACCGTCGTCGCCGACGCGCTGCGGGGGCTGCTGGTCAGCGGTCCGGTCGCCGGCCCGACGCTGCGGACCCTGCTGTGGGGCGCCGGCATCGCGGTGCTCTTCGCTCCGCTGGCGGTGCGGGCGCTCAAGCGTCGGGTGTGACCCGGACGGGCTCGCGCGGCGGTCTCCCATCCGGGCCGCCGCGCGTGTCCGCACCTACACCTCCGGGCGGTCCTCCTCGCGCGGCGGGTCGCCCTCGCGGTGGCGCAGGTCGTCCTCCCGGCGGCGCAGGTCCTCCTCCCAGCGACGGAACAGCTCCTCGTCGTCGCGTCGGGAGCGTTCGGCGATGGATTTGAGGAACTCCGGGTCGTCGTCGGGGGCGACGGGTCGGGGCCGGTCCCGTCCGGCGGGGGCGGGGCCGGCCGGGCCGGGCCGGGTCGGGGTCGCCGTGCGGCCGGCGAGGAACCAGGCGATCGAGCCGACCAGCGGGAAGAACAGGATGATCAGCACCCACGCGATGCGCGGCAGCGCCCGGATGTCCCCCTCGTCGGCGGAGAGGCAGCTGATCAGCGCGCAGACGGCGAGGACGATCTGGACCGCGAAGAGCAGAAGGGACAACCGGGCCATGCCTTCATGATGACGCACCGCCGCCCGTCATCACATCCCGCGTAGCACGAGCGGCACGGCCAGCAGCGCCAGCGCGGCGGTGGCCAGGGCGACCGAGGGCAGGGCCCGCGAGCCGACCCGGATCGGCCCGGTGCCCGCGGCCCGGCGCCAGCAGACGGTCAGCGCCCCGGCCCAGACCAGCACCACGGCCGCCGCGAGCAGCGCGCCGGCCGCGTCCCCGGTGAGGGCGAGCCGGATCGCGAGCACGGTCACCACGGTGAGCGCCAGGGCGGTGCGCCGCCAGGCCAGCCGGGTGCGCTCCGGTTGCAGCCCGGGGTCGCCGGTCATCGGCCGCCGACCCCCCTGGTCAGCACCGCGGCCACCAGCAGCAGCGCGCCCAGCCCGACGATCAGGGCGAGCACGGCGGGGAACCGGGAGGCCGGCAGCTCCTCGCCGAGCCGGATGGCTCGCTCGGTACGCGCCCAGTGGTCCACCGCCCGCACGGCCACCGCGCCGCCGAGCAGCAGCAGCCCGACCGCGATCGCCTCCCGCAGGTGCCGCAGCGGCAGCGGCGGCAGGAACTGGGCGGCGCCCAGCCCGCCGGCGACCAGCGCCAGCGCGGTCCGCAGCCAGGCCAGGAAGGTGCGTTCGTTGGCCAGGGAGAAGCGGTAGTCGGGGGTGGTACCGACCGACCTGAGCTCTGACGGGTCGAACCACCGTCTGATCGCCTGCCACACGGGATCGATTATCCGCTTTGTGCCCGGCATAGCCTGGACGGATGACCGATCTTGAGCCTGGCGCGCTGCGCGCCGCGTACGACAGCCAGATCCGCCCGGAGATTCCCGACCCGGTGCCGACCGGGGTGACCATCGAACGGGACGGCCCGCTGGTCCGGATCCTCGGCTTCGACCACGGCGGCTTCCTCACGTACCGGACGCTGGACGGGTTGGCCGGCGCGGAGTTGGACGCGCTGATCGCCCGGCAGGTCGAGCTGTTCCGGCAGCGGGGCGAGTCGGTGGAGTGGAAGCTGAACGCCCACGACGAGCCCGCCGACCTGCCCGACCGGCTGCGGGCCGCCGGGTTCGTGCCGGAGGACCGGGAGACCGTCCTGATCGGGCCGGTCGCGCCGCTGGCCGCCGCCGTCCCGGTCCTGTCCGAGGGGGTACGCCTGCGCGAGGTCACCTCCCGGGAGGACCTGGAGCGGATCGCCGCGATGGAGGAGGAGGTGTGGCAGTCCGACCGGAGCCACCTGGTGACCGGGCTGGAGAAGGAGATCGCCGCCGACCCTCAGTCGATCACCGTGGTGGTGGCCGAGGCCGGCGACACGGTGGTCAGCGCCGGCTGGGTCCGATACCTGGCGAACACCGGTTTCGCCAGCCTGTGGGGCGGCTCGACGTTGGAGCAGTGGCGGCACCGGGGCATCTACCGGGCGCTGGTGGCGTACCGGGCGCGCCTGGCCGACCAGCGGGGCAAGGCACTGCTCCAGGTGGACGCCTCGGAGGACAGCCGGCCGATCCTGGAGCGGCTCGGCTTCGTACCGGTCACCACGACCACCCCGTACGTCTACACTCCGTGATGATGGAGCAGCGGCTGACGGACGACGAGCGGCTCACCCTCAAGACCGGCGCCTTCGGCGCGATCTTTCTGGTGTCGAACGCCGATCCGGGCATGTTCGCCATGATCCGGGAGAGCATCGCCGCGTCCGGGGCGCTCAACGGCGCCAGCGGGGTGGTGAAGGAGGCGCTCACCACCGGCCCGCTGCCCCGGCTGCCCCGGGACTCGGCGCTGGAGATCGAGTCCGTGGTGCTGCCCGCGCTCGGTCGGGCGGTCGACATCCTGCGGCAGAAGGCGCCGGAGGACCTGGCCGGGTACCGGGACGTGGTGCTGGCCGCCGCCGACCGGGTGGCCCGGGCGCACCGGGGGGTCGGAGCGGCCGAGGCGGCCGTGATCGACCGGATCAGGGAAGCGCTCGCCGAGCCGGCGTGACCGCTACGCACGGACGGGGGACGGCCCGCCGGCCGGGTCATTCCCGGGCGCGGCCCAGACGGTGTGCACGGTGTCGCGGACGCAGACGTCCCGGACCCGGCCGCAGGCACACCGGTACGCCTCGGGCGCCGCCGGCCGCCCGCAGGGCTCCGGTGCGCCGTCGTCGCCGAGAGCCGCCCCGTCCGGACGGCCCGCATTCTGCCCCGACATGTCACGACACCTCCGGTTCATGAGTTTAGCCGGGCGCGCGGCTCCGGTGAGCTGTGTCACTCTGAGTGGCCGGGAAGCAAATGCTACTGACAGGTAACATTGCGTCGTGGGCAACTGCACAGCGCCCGCGGTTGACCAGGCGTCAACGGACGCGCGAGGCTGCGCCGTGACCGGGCGAGCGATCGCCACACCAACAGGAGGGTCGTCGAAACGCGATGAACATCGTCGTACTCGTCAAGCAGGTGCCCGATTCGGGCGCGGACCGCAACCTGCGTCCTGACGACAACACCGTCGACCGCGGTTCGGCGAGCAACGTCATCAACGAGATGGACGAGTACGCCATCGAGGAGGCGTTGAAGATCAAGGAGGCGCACGGTGGCGAGGTCACGATCCTGACCATGGGTCCGGACCGGGCGACCGAGTCGATCCGCAAGGCGCTGTCCATGGGCCCGGACAAGGCCGTGCACGTGGTGGACGACGCTCTGCACGGCTCCTGCGCCGTGACCACCTCGAAGGTCCTCGCCGCCGCCCTCGGTCAGCTCGGCGCGGACCTGGTGATCTGCGGTGCCGAGTCCACCGACGGCCGGGTCCAGGTCATGCCGCACATGATCGCCGAGCGGCTGGGCGTCGCGGCGCTGACCGGCGCCCGCAAGCTCACCGTCGACGGCGCCACGCTGACCGTCGAGCGGCAGACCGAGGAGGGCTACGAGGTGGTCACCGCCTCGACCCCGGCCGTGGTCTCCGTCTGGGACACCATCAACGAGCCGCGCTACCCGTCCTTCAAGGGCATCATGGCCGCGAAGAAGAAGCCGGTGCAGACGCTCTCCCTGGGTGACCTCGGCGTCGCCCCGTCCGAGGTGGGCTTCGACGGTGCGACCAGCACCGTGCTGGAGCACACCAAGCGCCCGCCGCGCTCCGGCGGCGCGAAGATCACCGATGAGGGCGAGGGCGGCGTGAAGCTGGTCGAGTTCCTCGCCACCGAGAAGTTCGTGTGAGAGGTCTGGACATGTCTGAGGTTCTCGTCGTCGTCGAAGCCACCCGGGAATTCGGCGTCAAGAAGGTCACCCTGGAGATGCTCACCCTCGCCCGCGAGCTGGGCACCCCGAGCGCGGTGGTGCTCGGTGGCGCCGGCGCCGCCGAGGCGCTGAGCGCCAAGCTGGGCGAGTACGGCGCGGAGAAGATCTACGCCGCTGAGAGCGAGGAGATCGACGGCTACCTGGTGGCCCCGAAGGCCACCGTGCTGGCCGAGCTGGTCAAGCGGGTGCAGCCGGCCGCCGTGCTGCTCGCCTCCGCGCAGGAGGGCAAGGAGATCGCCGCCCGGCTGGCCGTGAAGCTGGACAACGGCATCCTGACCGACGTGGTCGGCCTGGCCGCCGACGGCACCGCGACCCAGGTCGCCTTCGCCGGCTCCACCATCGTCAAGTCCAAGGTCACCAAGGGCCTGCCGCTGGTCACCGTCCGGCCGAACTCGGTCAACCCGACCACGGCCCCGGCCACCCCGGCGATCGAGCAGCTCACCGTCGCCGTCACCGACGCCGACAAGCTGGCCAAGGTCGTCAACCGGGTCGCCGAGCAGAAGGGCTCCCGGCCCGAGCTCACCGAGGCCGGCATCGTGGTCTCCGGTGGTCGTGGCATCGGCAACGCCGACAACTTCAAGCTGGTCGAGGAGCTGGCCGACCTGCTCGGCGGCGCCGTCGGCGCGTCCCGCGCGGCGGTCGACTCCGGCTTCTACCCGCACCAGTTCCAGGTGGGCCAGACCGGCAAGACCGTCTCCCCGCAGCTCTACGTCGCGCTGGGCATCTCCGGCGCCATCCAGCACCGGGCCGGCATGCAGACCTCGAAGACGATCGTCGCCGTGAACAAGGACGGCGAGGCCCCGATCTTCGAGCTGGCCGACTTCGGCGTGGTCGGCGACCTGTTCAAGGTCGTCCCCCAGGCCGCCGAGGAGATCCGCAAGCGCAAGTGACCCACCCCGCGCGCCCCGCAGAACCCGCGGGACCCGCGCCCCTTGCCTCTAGGTGCGGGCGGGGAAGAAGGGAGCTGATCGGCGGGCCGGGGAGCTGAGCCGGCCCGCCGATCAGCCCGTCAGGGTGCCCCTCGGCAGGCTGTCGCCGGAGTGGGCGGGCTTGTCGGCTCCTCGGCGAAGGCGCCGACCACCGAGTATGCCCGAAGGTCGATACCTGGTGGCAGCGGGAGCAGCGCGTCCCCCGGACGGGTCGCGCGGCGCCCTCCGGCGCCCTTCCCGCCCCGACGAGGGGCCCCGGGTCCGGTGGTCCGGCGTCCGGCGGGCCGGCCCTCGGCCGTTAGGCTGAACGTGATGGCATACCTGGATCACGCGGCGACGACCCCGATGCTCGACGAGGCGTTGGAGGCGTACGTCGCCACCGCCCGCGAGGTCGGCAACGCGTCGTCGCTGCACGCGGCGGGCCGGCGTGCCCGGCGGCGGGTGGAGGAGTCGCGGGAACGGGTCGCCGCCGCGCTGGGCGCCCGCCCCTCCGAGGTCGTCTTCACCGGCGGCGGCACGGAGAGCGACAACCTCGCGGTCAAGGGCATCTTCTGGGCCCGCCGCGCCGCCGACCTGGCCCGGGCCCGGGTGGTCTCCAGCGCCGTCGAGCACCACGCGGTGCTCGACGCGGTGGACTGGCTGACCGCCCACGAGGGCGCCGAGGTGGGCTGGCTGCCGGTGGACGCGGCCGGCCGGCTGGACCCGGAATGGCTGCGCGCCGACCTCGCCGCGCACGCCGACCGGGTCGCCGTGGTGACCGCGATGTGGGCCAACAACGAGGTGGGCACCGTCCAGCCGGTGGCCGAGCTGGCCGCGGTGGCGGCCGCGCACGGGGTGCCGTTCCACACCGACGCCATCCAGGCGGTCGGGCAGGTGCCGGTGGACTTCGCCGCCAGCGGCATCTCGGCGCTCACCGTCACCGGGCACAAGCTCGGCGGCCCGACCGGGGTCGGCGCCCTGCTGCTGGCCCGCGACGTGGCGGCCACCCCGCTGCTGCACGGCGGCGGCCAGGAGCGCGACGTCCGCTCCGGCACGCTCGACGCCGCCGGCATCGTGGCCTTCGCGGTCGCCGTCGAGGCCGCGGTGAAGGGCCAGCAGGAGTACGCCGTACGGGTCGCCGAGCTCCGCGACGACCTGGTCCGGCGGGTCCGCGAGGCGGTGCCCGAGGTGGTCTTCAACGGCGACCCGACCGACCGGCTGCCGGGCAACGCGCACTTCTCCTTCCCCGGCTGCGAGGGGGACGCGCTGCTGCTCCTGCTCGACGCCCAGGGCATCGCCTGCTCCACCGGCTCCGCCTGCTCGGCCGGGGTGGCCCAGCCCTCCCACGTGCTGATCGCGATGGGCGCCGACCACGACCGGGCGCGCTCCTCGCTGCGCTTCACCCTCGGACACACCAGCACCCCCGCAGACGTGGACGCCCTGATCGCGGCCCTCCCGGCGGCCGTCGACCGCGCCCGCCGCGCCGCCGCCCTCCGCACCCCCCGCTGACCTCTCCCGCCCGCGACCGGCCCGTCCGGCGGGCCGACCGGGACGGCTCGTCCGGTTCGTCCCCACCGTCGGTGCCCGTTGGCGCGGATGGGGGTGACGGGGCCCGGGGGCGGTGGCCGGGGGTGGGGTCGGTGGTGCAACGGCGGATAGGGTCGTGGGGTGAGCGAGGTGGCACGGTGAGGATTCTGGCGGCGATGTCGGGCGGGGTGGACTCCGCCGTCGCGGCGGCGCGCGCCGTGGAGGCAGGGCACGACGTGACCGGGGTGCACCTGGCGCTGGCCCGCAACCCGCAGACCTACCGCACCGGGGCGCGCGGCTGCTGCACGCTGGAAGACTCCCGGGACGCCCGGCGGGCCGCCGACGTGATCGGCATCCCGTTCTACGTCTGGGACATGGCCGAGCGGTTCCACGCCGACGTGGTGGACGACTTCGTCGCCGAGTACGCGGCCGGCCGTACCCCGAACCCCTGCCTGCGCTGCAACGAGAAGATCAAGTTCGCGGCGGTGCTGGACCGGGCGGTGGCCCTGGGTTTCGACGCGGTGGTCACCGGCCACCACGCCCGGCTCGGCGCGGACGGCCTGCTGCGCCGCAGCGTCGACCTCGCCAAGGACCAGTCGTACGTCCTCGCCGTGCTGACCCGCGAGCAGCTGGACCGGTCCCTCTTCCCGCTCGGCGACTCCACCAAGACGCAGGTCCGGGAGGAGGCGGCCCGGCGCGGGCTGGCGGTGGCCGACAAGCCGGACTCGCACGACATCTGCTTCATCGCCGACGGCGACACCCGCGGCTTCCTGGCCGGCCGGCTGGGCGAGGCGCCCGGCGACGTGGTCGACGCGCTCACCGGCACGGTGGTGGGCAGCCACAGCGGCGCGTACGCGTACACGGTCGGGCAGCGGCGCGGCCTGCACCTGGACCGTCCCGCCCCGGACGGCCGCCCCCGCTACGTGCTCTCCATCACCCCGAAGACCAACACGGTGACCGTCGGCCCGGCCGAGGCGCTGGACGTCTCGCGGGTACGGGCCACCCGTCCCGTCTGGACCGGTGGCGAACGGCCGACCGCGCCGGTCGAGTGCGAGGTGCAGTTGCGGGCCCACGGTGACGTGGTTCCCGCCACCGTCGACCTGGCCGACGACACGCTCCACGCCGAGCTGCGCCGTCCGGTGCGCGGGGTGGCCGCCGGACAGGCGATCGTCGCGTACCGGCCGGACCCGGTCGGGGACGTGGTGCTCGGCTCGGCCACCATCACCGGCTGACCGGGGGTGCCGTCCGCGTCGAAGCGGATACCCTTCGGCCGTGACTGATCAGCCCTGGCCCTGGCCCGTGGGGGCGGCGACCGGCATCGGTTCGCTGCCCGGCACCGACATCGCCGAAGCGCAGCGGGTCGTCCTCGGCGAGCTGCCCGCCCTGCCCCACCTGCCCGAACTGCCCGCGCGTGGGCCGGGCGCCGACCTGGTCGGGCGTACCGGCGGGTTGCTGGTGGAGCTGCCGGTCGAGCTCTACGCGGCCCGCTGGCGGATCGCGCCGCGACCCGGCCGGGACCTGCGCCGGGCCCGGGACCTGATGGAGCGCGACCTGGACCAGCTCGCCGAACAGGCCGAGGGGTACGCCGGGCCGGTGAAGATCCAGGCGGGTGGCCCGTTCACGCTGGCCGCGTCGCTGGAGCTGCCGATCGGCGGGCGGCTGCTGCGCGACCCGGGCGCGGTGCGCGACCTGACCGGGTCCCTCGCCGAAGGGCTGCGGCTGCACGTCGAGGCGGTGGCCCGCCGGCTGCCCGGGGCGTCGGTGCTGCTCCAGCTCGACGAGCCGTCCCTGCCGGCGGTGCTCGCCGGGCGGGTGCCCACCGAGAGCGGCTTCGGCACCCACCGCCCGGTCGAGTCCGAGGTGGCCCGCGCGCTGCTGCGCGGCGTCATCGAGGCGGCGGGGGCGCCGACCGTCGTGCACTGCTGCGCGCCGGACGTGCCGCTTGAGCTGATCCGGTCGGCCGGGGCGGTCGCCGTGGCGCTGGACCTCGCCCTGGTCACCGACCTGGACCCGCTCGGCGAGGCGATCGACGCCGGGCTCGGGCTGTTCGCCGGCGCCGCGCCCACGCTGCCGCCGTCCGCCGGTCGCGCGCCGACCTCGGCCCAGGTCGCCGACCGGGTACGCGCGCTCTGGGACCGTCTCGGCTTCCCGCGCCGGCAGCTCGCCGAGCAGGTGGTGGTCACCCCCGCCTGCGGTCTCGCCAACGCCACCCCGGAGTACGCCCGGGCCGTGCTGGCCGCCTGCCGGGACGCCGGCCGGCGCCTGCACGAGGACTGAGGTTTGCTGTCGTACCCGGCGGGCAGGATGGCCGTCATGATTGGACAGCTGCGTTCAGTGGTGATCGACTGCCCCGACCCGCGGGCCCTGGCCGGCTTCTACGCGGAGCTGCTCGGCCTGCCGCTGGTTGAGGACAACTCCGACGGCGACGACTGGGTGGTGCTCGGTGGCCCGCCGGGGCACCAGCCCCGGATCGCCTTCCAGCAGGCGCCCGACCTGCGGGCCCCGGCCTGGCCGGACCCGGAGCGGCCCCAGCAGTTCCACCTCGACGTCACGGTCGACGACATCGAGGTGGCGGACAAGGCGGCGCTCGCCCTCGGCGCGCGCCGACTGCCGGGCGAGGGTGACGGCTTCCGGGTCTACGCCGACCCGTCCGGCCACCCGTTCTGCCTCTGCTGGGACTGATCCCGTCGCGCCCGGCGGGGGTTGCTAGCTGTTGCGCGTTGTTTCAACTTCTATCAATTTCTTTATAGGATTGTCGTGTGAGGTTGGGCGAGTGGGCGGCACGCAACGGTGTGCACTATCAGACTGCTTGGCGGTGGGCTGGGTGTCGGCGTCGTGGTGGCAGCGCCGCGCCGAAGAGTCCTACGGGCTCGCTGGGCCGGAGTTGACCGAGTGGCGGCCGTGGTCGCTGCCGGCCCTGCGTAAGGCGTTCAATCAGGTCAAGCGCACCGATCCGCGGTTTGCCGGCTGGTGGGAGGAGAACTCCAAGGAGGCCTACAACACCGGCCTCGCCAACGCCGCCGCGGCGTTTGACAACTACGCCAGGTCCAAGCGTGGGCAGCGTAAGGGTGGGCGGATGGGTGTGCCCCGCCGGAAGTTGAAACACAAGGCGCGCTTGGCTTGCCGATTCACCACCGGCACGATCCGTGTGGAGCCGGACCGCCGTCATGTCACCCTGCCCAGACTGGGCACGATCCGCACCCACGAATCCACCCGCAAGCTTGAGCGCCGTATCGCGGGCGGCAGCGCCCGCAGCCTCTGCGCCACTGTGAGGTTCGAACGCGGGCGCTGGTTCGTCTCCTTCCAAGTCGAGGTCGAACGCGCCGAACGCACCCCGGCCCGCCCGGACGTCGCGGTCGGGGTGGACCTGGGCGTGAAATGCCTCGCCGTCCTCGCCGACAGTCAAGGCGAGATCCGCCACGTGCCCAACCCGGCGCACTACGACACCGCCCTGAAGGCCCTCACACGCCTGTCGCGGCGGGTTTCCCGCCGCCAAGGGCCGGACCGGCGCACCGGGCAGGCGCCCGGCGACAACTGACCTACAAGACCAGCTGGAACGGCGGACAGGTCCACGTCGCCGATCGCTGGTTCCCTTCCTCGAAGACCTGCTGCGGGTGCGGCGCGGTGAAAGCCAAACTGCCGCTGCACACGCGCACGTTCTGCTGCGATGTATGCGGCCTGGTGATGGACCGGGACGCTAACGCCGCCCGCAACCTCGCCGCCCTTGCGGCGGCCAGCACCACCGGTACCGGAGTGGCCGGAGACCGGGGCGCGAAAGCGCCGAAGCCTCGTGGAGCCGACCAGAAGACCCGCGTCACCCACCCCAGCCGTATGGCCGGGGCGGGACGGGCAGGTGGCACAACCCTGTCGCGACAGCGGCAGACGGAAGCGAGAGACCGTCATCAGGACACCACGACCCCCACATTGCGGTGACACCGTTACGGACCTTCCATGCGGAAACGCACGGATTGCTGAGACCCGACGATGGGATCAGCAACGGTTGCGGCCGGGCGGCATGATCACGGGCGTGATCGACTCCTCGCCCCGCCGTGCCTCCGGTTCGCTCTTCGGTCTCGCCTACGGGGACGCCCTCGGCAAGCCGACCGAGTTCCTGACCGTCGCCGAGATCACCCGCCGCTACGGCCCGGGCGGCCCGCGTGAGCTGGTCGGGGATCCGGCGCTGGTCACCGACGACACGCAGATGGCCCTGGCCGTGGCGTGGGCGCTGCACGACGCGTCCGCGTACACCCCGGAGGTGGTCGAGCCGCTGCTGCGGCAGCGCTTCCTCGACTGGGCGGTCAGCCCGGACAACAACCGCGCCCCGGGGATGACCTGCCTGCGGGCCTGCGCGGAGCTCAGCCGGGGGGTGCGCTGGCAGGAGGCGACCGTGGCCGACTCCAAGGGGTGCGGCGCGAACATGCGGGTCACCCCGGTCGGGCTGCTCGACGTCGACCTGGACACCCTCGCCGGGCTGGCCCAGCTCCAGGCCGGGCTCACCCACGGCCACCCGACCGGTCTGGCGGCCAGCGAGCTGACCGCGTACGCGGTGCGGCTGCTGCGCGACGGCGCGGGTCTGGCCGAGCTGCCCGACCTGCTCGCCGCGCGGGCCCGGGAGCAGCGGCGGGTCTACCACGCCGACTGGCTCGGCGACCTCTGGCAGCGGCCCGGCGCGGCGTCCCCGGAGGAGTTCATCGCCCGCGGGTGGGACGAGTGCCGGCGCGTGCTGGAGCGGCTCGCCGCCGCGCTGGGCCGACCGGACGACGGCGGCGACCCGTGCCGGGACACCGGCGAGGGGTGGATCGCGGAGGAGGCGCTGGCCACCGCCCTGCTCTGCGCGCTGCGCCACCCCGACGACCCGGTCGGCGCGATCGCCCGGGGCGCGACCACCGCCGGCGACTCCGACTCCATCGCCGCGCTGGCCGGGGCCTTCGTCGGCGCCGCCCACGGCATGGCCGCCTGGCCCCACACCTGGCGGATCCGCATCGAGTACGCCGACCACCTCACCACCCTCGCCACCCCCTGGGACTGACCCCGGACCCGTCGGACCCCCCGCCGGATCATGGAGTCGGTGACAGTTCGACGATCGACCAGTGCCGTCAACTTCGTGACCGACGCAGGGGACGGGGTGGGTGGGGCGCGGTCAGGTGGGGAGGTGGGGGAGGGACCTGAGACGCTGCCAGAGGGACGGGTCGCAGGTGCCGGCGCGGTTGGTGAAGGCGCTCGTCGGGACGTGGACCGGTTCGGCCAGGTCGAGCCAGCTGTCGTGGTCGGCGTCGGGGTCCCAGTCGCGGGTCGGGATGCGCACGTGGTCGTCGCGGCTGCTCTTGTCCTGACTGGTGATCTTGAGTACCGCGGCGCCCCGGTCGTCGGCGCGCAGCACCAGGCAGGGGCGCACCTTCGAGCCGGTGCCGTCGTGGTACGGGACGTCCGCCCACCAGATCTCGCCCGGCCGGGGCGTACCCGTGGGGGTGCGCGGGCGGGGCGGCGCGGTCGGGCGGGCCCGGTCCCGGAGCGGCGTGCCCCGCTCGGGCCGGGTGCGGGTGCCCCCGCCGGACGGGCGGCCGCCGCGCCGCCGCCACTCGTTCCAGGCCCAACCGGCGGCCACGGCCAGCACGACCAGTACCGCCCACCACACCCACTCGGGCATCCGTACCCCTGCCTCTCCCGGCGGTCGCCCGGCCGCCCGACGTGCGGCGATCCTCGCACGGTCCGGGCCTGGCCGCCCATCGGGCGCGGCGGGGGAGGCGGGGGATTGTCCGACCGGCCCGATACGGTGCGGAGGTAGCGTGATCACGGGGAGATCCCACTGGTGTCCGGAGGCGGCAGGGTGTCCGAAGAAGCGATCCCTCAGCAGGTCAGCCCCGCGCAGGAGGCGGCGGCCGGCGGCGAGCCGACCCCCGAGGCGCGGGAGCGGCACGCCACGCTGAGCCAGGAGCTCACCGACCACCAGTACCGCTACTACGTCCTCGACGCGCCCACCATCTCCGACGCCGAGTTCGACCAGCGGTTGCGCGAGCTGGAGGCGCTGGAGGCGGAGTTCCCCGCGCTGCGCACCCCCGACTCGCCCACCCAGCGGGTCGGCGGTGCCTTCTCCACCGACTTCGCCCCGGTCACCCATGCCGAGCGGATGCTCTCCCTCGACAACGCCTTCGCCGACGAGGAGTTGGCCGCCTGGGCGGAGCGGGTCGAGCGGGACGCCGGCGGACCGGTGCCCTACCTCTGCGAGCTCAAGGTCGACGGCCTGGCGATCAACCTCACCTACGAGCGGGGGCGGCTGGTCCGCGCGGCCACCCGCGGCGACGGGCGCACCGGCGAGGACGTGACGGCGAACGTCCGCAGCATCCGGGACGTGCCGGCCCGGCTGACCCCGTCGGCCGAGTTCGGCGAGCTGCCCGAGCTGCTGGAGGTGCGCGGCGAGATCTACTTCCCGGTGGCCGCCTTCGCCGACCTCAACGCCGGCCTGGTCGAGCAGGGCCGGGCGCCCTTCGCCAACCCGCGCAACGCCGCCGCCGGCAGCCTCCGCCAGAAGGACCCGCGGATCACCGCGTCCCGGCCGCTGCGCCTGGTGGTGCACGGCATCGGCGCCCGGCGCGGCTTCCGGCCGACCGCCCAGTCCGAGTCGTACGCGGCGCTGAAGGCGTGGGGCCTGCCGACCAGCGACCGCTGGCGGGTGGTGCCCGACCTGGCCGGCGTCGCGGATTACATCGCCCACTACGCCCAGCACCGGCACGATGTCGAGCACGAGATCGACGGTGTGGTGGTCAAGGTCGACCCGGTCTCCATCCAGGGCCGGCTCGGCTCGACCAGCCGGGCACCGCGCTGGGCGATCGCCTTCAAGTACCCGCCCGAGGAGGTGACCACCAAGCTGCTCGACATCGAGGTCGGGGTCGGGCGTACCGGCCGGGTCACCCCCTTCGCCGTGCTGGAGCCGGTGCGGGTGGCCGGCTCCACGGTCGCCCTGGCGACCCTGCACAACGCGCGGGAGGTGGAGCGCAAGGGGGTGCTGATCGGCGACACGGTGGTGCTGCGCAAGGCCGGCGACGTGATCCCCGAGGTGCTCGGCCCGGTGGTCGACCTGCGGCCCGCCGACGCCCGCCCGTTCGTCATGCCGACCACCTGCCCGGCCTGTGGCACCCCGCTGGCGCCGGCCAAGGAGGGCGACGTCGACATCCGCTGCCCCAACGCGCGTACCTGTCCGGGGCAGATCCGCGAGCGGGTCTACCACCTGGCGAGCCGCAAGGTGCTCGACATCGAGGCGCTCGGCGAGAAGGCCGCCGCCGCGCTGGTGGACGCGCAGATCATCACGAACGAGGGCGACCTGTTCTCCCTCGACGCCGAGCAGCTCGCCCGCTCGCCGTTCTTCGTCAACAAGGACGGCAGCCTCGGCAGCAACGCCGCCAAGCTGCTGGACAACCTCGCCGTCGCCAAGGAACGCGACCTGTGGCGGGTGCTGGCCGCGCTCTCCATCCGGCACGTCGGCCCCACCGCGGCGCGGGCCCTCGCCCGGCACTTCCGGTCGATCGAGGCCATCGACGCGGCCACCGAGGAGGAACTCTCCTCGGTGGACGGTGTCGGCCCGACCATCGCCGCCAGCATCAAGGAGTGGTTCGCCGTCGACTGGCACCGCGAGATCGTGGAGAAGTGGGCCAGGGCGGGCGTACGGATGGCCGAGGAGGCGGTCGACGAGGGGCCGCGCCCGCTGGAGGGGGTCGCCGTGGTGGTGACCGGCACCCTCGCCGGGTTCAGCCGGGACCAGGCGTCCGAGGCGATCCAGAGCCGGGGCGGCAAGGTCAGCGGCGCGGTCTCCAAGAAGACCGGCTTCGTGGTGGTCGGCGACAACCCCGGTTCCAAGGCCGACAAGGCGGCCGCCCTCAAGGTGCCGGTCCTCGACGAGGACGGTTTCCGGGTGCTGCTCGATCGGGGCCCGGACGCGGCCCGGGAGCTCGCCCGCGTCGAGGGATGACCCGGGTGGGCGGCGGGGGATCTTGGGGTCGTATACCAACTTAATTACGACTACGACCGATTCGTGACTGTCGTGTCGGGGTCCGGCCGCTCAGGGCGTTTCATTGGGGCACGGTGTGCGGCCGGCGCGCACCGCGGCCCGCATGCCCGGGAGGTGCGATGGAGACCGCCGACCCCCGCAATTCCGTCCCACCCGGACGGGAGGCGCGGTTCGCCGGCTTCGTCGCGGCGGTGGTGGGCCTGGCGCTGCTGGTCGCCGCCCTGCCGCTGACCGGGCTTCCCGACCGGCTGCCCCGGCTGCCGGTGGCGTTCTGGACCATGGCGGCGCTCGCCGTCGCCTGCGACGCGCGCCCCTTCGTCCCGCCCGGCCGGCGGCACACCTCGGCGGTCTTTCCGTCCACCTGCTTCACCTTCGCGATCCTGCTCGGTTGGGGGCTGGGCCCGGCGGTGGCGGTGCAGGCCGTCGCGGTCGCCGTCTCCGGCTGGCGGCTGCGCCACGCCCTCTGGCGGACCACCTTCAACGCCGCCCAGTACGCCTGCGCGCTCGGCGCCGCGTACCTGGTGTTCCGGCTCGGGCCGGGCGGGCTGTTCGACGGTGGCCGGCTGGGCTGGACGGGCGTGGCCGCGGTCGGCGGCGCGACGGTCACCTGGTTCGCCGTCAACTACGGCCTGGTCAGCAGCGCGCTGCGGCTGCGCTTCGGCGGCCTGTGGTGGCCGAGCGTACGCCAGGCGCTGCCGTACGAGCTGCTCTCCACCGGTTCGCTGCTGCTGCTCGCCCCGGTGCTGGTCACCGCCGCCCGGGCCAGCGCCGCGCTGATCCCGCTGGTGCTGGTGCCGCTCTTCGCCGTCTACCGGATGTCCCGGCTCGCCGCCGAGCAGGAGCACCTCGCCGCCCTCGACCCGCTCACCGGCCTGCCCAACCGCAAGGCCCTGCTCGCCGAGGTGGCCGAGCAGGTGCACCTGCACGCCGAGCGGGTCGCCAAGGGCGACCCGGAAGCCCACCTCGCCCTGCTTCTGATCGACCTGGACCGGTTCAAGAACGTCAACGACGCGCTCGGCCACGCCGTCGGGGACCGGCTGCTGGTCGAGGTGAGCGCCCGGCTGGTCGACGTCGTCGGCGGGCGGGACATGCTGGCCCGGCTCGGCGGGGACGAGTTCGCCATCGTCGCCGGCCGGCTCGCCGGCGTCGACGAGGCCCGCGAGCTGGCCGACCGGGTGGTCGCGGCGCTCACCGAACCGGTGTCGCTGGACGGGCTGCCGCTGGACGTGGGCGCCTCGATCGGCATCGCCCTCTTCCCCGAGCACGGCGAGGACTTCGCCACCCTGATGCGCCACGCCGACGTGGCGATGTACGACGCCAAGCAGCGCAACGACACCGCCGCCGTCTACGCCGCCGAGTCCGACCACAACTCCGCCGAGCGTCTGGGGCTCCTGGCCGACCTGCGCCGCGTACTCGAGGCGGGGCCGCCCGCCGGGCGGACCGTGCGGGGCGGGGACGGCGCCGCGCTGCCCTCCCGGCTCGCCGCCGGGGCGGACGGCGCCGGCGGGTCGACGCGGCGGTGGCCGCGGCGCAGGCGGGCGCGGGTGGCGGTGGACGGCGCCGACGAGCTGCTGAACCGGATCCTGACCGGCGCCGACCCGACCCGTCGCCGCGCCGGGCAGCCCGCCACCGGGCCGGAGCGGCCCAAGGTGCCGGCCGCCCCCGCCCCGGTGGAACGGGCCGAGGACGCGGCGGCCGACGTCGGCGCCATCACGATGTACTACCAACCGCAGATCGCCATCGCCACCGGCGAGGTCGTCGGGGTGGAGGCGCTGCTGCGCTGGCGGCATCCGCGCCGGGGCATGGTGGACCCGGAGGAGTTGATCCGGGTGGCCGAGCAGAGCGCGGTGATGCGGCTGCTCACCCAGCGGGTGGTCGACGACGTGGTGGAGCAGCTGGCCAAGTGGTCGGCGGCCGGCATCCACCTGCGGGCGGCGCTCAACGTCAGCGTCCGCGACCTGCACACCGGCGAGATCGCCGACCGGATCGCCGACCGGCTGGCCGCTTTCGGGGTGCCCCCCGAGCGCCTGCAACTGGAGATCACCGAGGGGGCGCTGATGGCCGACCCCCGGCGGGTGCTCACCACCATCTCCCGGCTGCACCGGATCGGGGTGGCCATCTCCCTGGACGACTTCGGCACCGGGTACTCGTCGATGCAGCACCTGCGCCGACTGCCGCTGGCCGAGGTGAAGGTGGACCGGTCGTTCGTCCTCGGGATGGCCGACGACGCCGACGACGCGGCGATCGTCCGGTCGATGATCGAGCTGGCCGGCGCGCTCGGCCTGCGGGTGGTCGCCGAGGGCGTGGAGGACGAGCGGACCTGGCGGATGCTGCACGCGGCCGGCTGCGACGTGGCGCAGGGCTGGTTCCACGCCCGGCCGATGCCGGCCGAGGAGTTGGCGACCTGGCTGACCCGGTACCGGCCGGTGCGCCCGGCCGGCGGCCAGGACGCCGAGGTGCCGCACCGGCCCACCCGCTGAGGCCGCGTCGACCGGTCCGCCCGGGGCGGAGGGGGAGTCGGAGGCGTCGGCGCGACCGCAGGACAATAGACTCGCTCCGGTCACCGCGCGTCCTCTCACCGGAGACCGCGCGGCCGGCAGACCGCAGACGCAGCAGGACAGCCACGAAGGGGGCACCGATGGCCGCCATCTCCCGCGAGGAGGTCGCGCACCTGGCGCGACTGTCGCGGCTCGCCGTCACCGAGGAGGAGTTGGACGTCTTCGCCGGCCAGCTCGACGTGATCCTCCAGTCGGTGGCCCAGGTCGGCGAGGTCGCCGCGGCGGACATCCCGCCGACCTCCCACTCGGTGCCGCTGACCAACGTGCTCCGCGAGGACGTGGTGACGCCGTGTCTGACCCCGGAGGAGGCGCTGTCGGGCGCGCCCGACGTCGACCAGCAGCGGTTCCGCGTACCGCGGATCCTGGACGAGGATGTGGCTTCATGAGTGACCTGACGAGAATGACCGCGACGGAGATCGCCGGGCTGGTCGCCAGCGGCGAGACCTCCGCCGTCGAGGTCACCCAGGCCCACCTGGACCGGATCGCCGCCGTGGACGACCGGGTGCACGCCTTCCTGCACGTCGACACCGAGGGCGCGCTGAGCGCCGCCCGCACCGTTGACGAGCGCCGGGCCGCCGGCGAGGAGCTGGGCCCGCTGGCCGGCGTGCCGGTCGCGGTCAAGGACGTGCTCACCACCAAGGGCGTGCCGACCACCGTCGGGTCGAAGATCCTGGAGGGCTGGCGCCCGCCGTACGACTCGACCATCGTGCAGCGGCTGCGCGACGCCGGCACGGTGATGCTCGGCAAGACCAACATGGACGAGTTCGCGATGGGCTCCTCCACCGAATACTCGGCGTACGGCCCGACCCGCAACCCATGGGACACCGACCGGATCCCGGGCGGCTCCGGTGGCGGCAGCGCCGCCGCGCTGGCCGCGTACGAGGCGCCGCTGTCGATCGGCTCGGACACCGGCGGCTCGATCCGCCAGCCCGGCGCGGTCACCGGCACCGTCGGCGCGAAGCCCACCTACGGCGGTACCTCCCGGTACGGCCTGGTGGCGTTCTCCTCGTCGCTGGACACCCCCGGCCCGTGCGCGCGGACCGTTCTGGACGCCGCGCTGCTGCACCAGGTGATCGGCGGCCACGACCCGCGCGACTCGACCTCCATTCCACAGCCGGTGCCGGACGTGGTGGGCGCGGCGAAGCTCGGCGCGACCGGCGACCTGACCGGGGTGAAGCTCGGTGTGGTCACCGAGTTCACCGGCGAGGGCGCCGAGCCGGGCGTGATGGCCGCGTTCCGCGAGTCGGTGGACGCGCTGGCGAAGCTGGGCGCCGAGATCGTCGAGATCTCCTGCCCGCACTTCAAGTACGCGCTGCCGGCGTACTACCTGATCGCACCGAGCGAGTGCTCCTCCAACCTGGCCCGCTTCGACGGCGTCCGGTTCGGCCTGCGGGTCGGCGACGACGGGAACCGGTCGCTGGAGGAGGTCATGTCGCTGACCCGGGAGGCCGGCTTCGGCCCCGAGGTCAAGCGGCGCATCATGATCGGTACGTACGCCCTCTCCTCGGGCTACTACGACGCCTACTACGGGCAGGCGCAGAAGGTCCGCACCCTCATCACCCGGGACTTCACCTCGGCGTTCGAGCGGGTGGACGCGCTGATCTCGCCGACCACCCCGTTCGTGGCCTTCCCGATCGGGGCGCGCACGTCGGACCCGTACCAGATGTACCTGGCCGACCTGTTCACCATCCCGGCCAACCTGTACGGCGGACCGGCCATCTCGGTGCCGTGCGGGCTCTCCGACGGGCTCCCGGTCGGCCTGCAGATCATGGCCCCGACGATGGCCGACGACCGGATGTACCGGGTCGCGGCCGCGCTGGAGTCCACGGTCGGCACGTTCACCCCACCGGCTCTGTAGCCCGCGACGACGTTCCGACGGTGCCGGCCCGACCCTGAACCGTGGGTCCGGGCCGGCACTGTAGGGCCGGCGGCGGCCCGCAGCGCCAGCCTGCTAACGGCCCTCGGTGTCGCGGACCAGCAGGGCCGCCTGGACGCGGTTCGCACAGTCCAGTTTGGTGAGGATCCGGCTCACGTAGGTCTTGATGGTCGTCTCGCTCATGTGCAGCCGCCGGCCGATCTCGGCATTGGACAGGCCCTCGGCCACCAGCCCCACGACCTCCCTCTCGCGGGACGTCAACGCGCGCAGCCGTTCGCCGGCATCCTGCCGGCGTCGGGCGGTCACCGGCGTGACCATGCCCAGCACCAGGCGGGTCACGGCGGGGGAGAGCCAGGCGTCGCCGACGTACGCCGCCTGGACCGCGCGGACCAGCTCGTCGGGGGTGCAGTTCTTGAGCACGAATCCCGCCGCGCTGTGCTGGAGGGCGTGCAGCACGTTCGGTTCCGCGCCGAAGGACGTCAGCACCACCACCCGCAGCCCGGGCACCTGTCGACGTAGCTCCTCGATCGCGCCCAGTCCGTCCAGCACCGGCATCTTGAGGTCGATCAGCGCGACGTCGACGTGGTGTCGGACCGCCTCCGCCACGGCTGTCCGGCCGTTCTCCGCCTCGGCGACGACCGTGATGTCCGGCGCTGATTCCAATACGGTGCGGATGCCGGCCCGGATCAGTGGTTCGTCGTCGGCGACCAGCACTCTTATCACTCAGCCCACCCCCGCCAGGATGGTCGCGGGCAGGACCACGAACATCAGCGTCGCGGCGGCGAACCCGACAGCGACCGCGCGGAAGCGGCCGATCGTCGTCGGATGGCTGTCGTCGGCCGGCTGTTCCGCGACGCCGGGCGGTACGCAGGGCAGCATCGCGCAGAGCCGGAACGACCCCCCGGCCAGCCGGTGATCCAGGAACCCACCGGCCGGGAGGACCCGCTCGCTCAACCCGGTCAGACCGTGGCCCGCCCCGACGGTGTTCCGTGAGGTCGGCGGGTCGGCCAGCGGATTGGCGATGGTGAGCAGCAGCGCGCCATCCTCCCACCCGACGTTCACCGTGACCGGCTGACCCGGGGCATGCTTGACGGCATTGGTCAGCCCTTCCTCGACCACCCGGTACGCCGCCTGCCCGGCCGCTGTCGACAGCGGGAGCGGTTCGCCGCGTTCGCGCAGCGTCACCGACACCCCGGCTGCCTGGAACTCCGCCACCAGCCGGCCGATCGCCGGCACACCCGGTGCCCCGGGGAGTGCCTCGTCCCGTTCGCGCAGCGCCCCCACCAGCTCGTACAGCTCGTTCATCGCCCCGCGCGTCGCGGTCGCCAGTTGCCGGACCGCCTGCTGTTGTCGCGATGGCAGCTCCGACACCTCGAGTGCGGCTGCCTGGACCGACACCAGGCTGAGCCGGTGGCCGAGCGAATCGTGCATGTCCCGGGCGATCCGCAGCCGTTCGTCGAGCCGTTCCCGTTCGGCGATGATCTCCTGTTCCCGGCGGAGCTGCCGGTTGTTCTGGCCGAGCGCCGACACCAGCCGCTCGTGCTGTGCGAGATACCTGCCGACCACCAGGGGCAGCGCGACGAACACGATGAACGCGGTGGCGAGGGGCGCGATCGCCCGCGGTTGCCCGGCCCGGGTCACGAGCTGCGCGCCGAGACCGCCGACTGCCGCGCCGACGACCACGGCGGTGCCGGTTCCGGAGATGACCGCCCGCCCGGCCTGGTAGGCGGCCCAGAGCAACAGCACGTACGTGCCGCCGGTCAGCGTGGCCAGCACCAGCGCGACCACGAACGAGGCCGGGGGGCTCCAATACCGCAGGGCGACCACCAGCGCGACAGTCAGCGCGTAGCCCACGACGGCGGCCGGGGGCAGGCCGTCGGAGTGGGCGGCCATCAGGAGTCGAGTGTCCACGATGACCACGACCGCGGCGAGAAGATACGTGCCCACGTCCAGCAGGCTATTACGCGACCCGGATCAACTTTGGCGACGGAGACCGACAACCTTCGAGGACTGCCCGCGTTCCGTCCGGTCCCTAGCCTGGTCCCGGTGATTCACGTGCACAACCTCAGCAAGCGGTACGGGAGCACGGTCGCGGTGGACGGGATCTCCTTCACCGTACGGCCGGGCCAGGTGACGGGGTTTCTCGGGCCGAACGGCGCCGGGAAGTCCACCACGATGCGGATGATGCTGGACCTTGAAAGGCCCTCGGGCGGCCAGGTTCTCATCGGCGACACGCACTACCGGCGGCTGCCCGAACCGCTACGCCGGGTCGGCGCCCTGTTGGAGGCCGGGGCGGTGCACCCCGGTCGCAGCGCGTACCACCATCTGCTGTGGCTGGCGCAGAGCAACCGGATCCCGAAGGCCCGGGTGCGGGAGGTCCTGGAGCTGGTCGGTCTGACCGGCGTGGCGAGGAAACGGGTCAAGGGGTACTCGCTCGGCATGGGCCAGCGGCTCGGCATCGCCGCCGCGCTGCTCGGCGACCCGCCGGTGCTGCTCTTCGACGAGCCGGTCAACGGGTTGGACCCGGAGGGCGTGCGGTGGATCCGAAACCTGATGAAGGGGTTGGCCGCCGAGGGGCGGACCGTCTTCGTCTCCAGTCACCTGATGAGCGAGATGGCGCTCACCGCGGAACATCTCATCGTGATCGGTCGCGGTCGGCTGCTCGCCGACACCACGGTCCGTGACTTCATCGAGGCTCACGCCCGCTCGTACGTCCGGATCCGGACGCCGGAGCCGGAGCGGATGCGCGACGCGCTGACGGCGGCCGGCATCCCGGTGCAGCAGGCGGCGGACGGCGCACTGGAGAGCCCCGGGGCGGAAGCCGCGAAGATCGGCGAGCTGGCCGCCGCGAACGGCCTGACCGTCCACGAGGTCAGCACCCAGACGGCCACGCTGGAGGAGGCGTTCATGCGGCTCACCGGGGACACCGTCGAGTACCGGGCCCTGGGGGGACAGCGATGAGGGCCGTCGCGGTCCTCGCCGCCGAACTGACCAAGATCCGGACTGTCCGGTCGACCGGCTGGACCCTGACGTCGGGCTTCGTGGTCTGCGTCGGTTTTGCCGCGCTGGTCGGGCTCAGCTTCCGCAACGGCCCGTCGGACCCGCAGCGATACTTCGACCCGCTCTTCGCCACGTTCTACAGCCTCACCCTCGGTCAGCTCGCCCTGGTGGCGTTCGCGGTGCTCGTGGTCAGTGGCGAGTACCACTCCGGCACGATTCGCGCGTCACTGGCGGCGGTACCCCGCCGTGGCCTGTTCTACGGCGGCAAGCTGGTCGCCGGGGCGCTGGTGGTGTCCGTCGTCTCGCTGGTCACCGTGGTGGTCACCTTCGTCGTGGCGCAGCCGGCGCTCGGTCCACGCAAGACCTCACTCGGCGCGGACGGGGTGCCGCAGGCGATGGTCGGGGCCTGGCTCTATCTGATGCTGATCTGCCTGTTCGCCATGGGGGTGGCGGCGATGTTGCGCAGTTCGGCGCTGTCGCTCGGAATCCTGATCCCGCTGCTCCTGCTGAACTCGCAGGGGCTCGGCAACATTCCGAAGGTGAAGACCGTCGCGCAGTTCCTGCCGGATCAGGCGGGCTGGGTGATCATGCACCTGGCCGGGCCGCCGGATGACCCGCGCTGGGCCCGCGCCTACGGTCCCTGGACCGGGCTGGGCATCGTCGCGCTCTGGGCTGTCGCTGCCCTCGTCGGCGGCTACCTGGTGCTGCGTCGGCGGGATGCCTGAGTGCCCGACCGACTCGATCCGCGTGCGGCTGGGTGTGGTGACCGAGTTCTCCGGCGATCAGCCCAGGCCGCGGCGGGCGGCCTGCAGGCCGGCCTGGAAGCGGGTGCGGGCGCCGAGGGCGGCCAGCAGGGCCGACGAGCGGCGCCCCAGGGTCCGCACGCTGATCCCGAGTTCACGGGCGATGGCCTCGTCCTTGAGCCCGGTGGCGAGCAGGCCCAGCAGCCGCCGGTCGATGTCGTGGCCGACCGGCGTGGGCTCCTCGGGGTCCCAGACCGGCAGCGGCGTGGCCTGCGTCCACAGCAGCTCGAACAGCTTCGCCAGCGCCGATACCACCATCGGCGCCCGCACCACCAGCGCGGCGTCCACGGCCCGTTCGCTGGCCAGCGGCAGCAGCGCGACCGACCGATCGCCGATCGCCAGTTTGAGTGGCACCTCGGGGTGCACCCGGGCCTGCTCTCCCGCGGCCACGGACGACATCGCCTGTTGGAAGGCGCCGGGTAGCTCGAAGGCCTCCGGCGCGTAGATCCCGCGCACGCTGACGTCGCGGCCCAGCAGGTCGGCCTCGGAGACGTTCGTCGACGTCGCGTCCTGCGCGTACGGCGGGCGGTCCAGCACCAGCATCTCCTTCGTCACGCCGTGCATGAGCTGGACGAAGTGAGCCTCCACGGCCGCCTGACCGGTGACGATCTCAAGTAGTTGGTCCGGCCGGGTCAGCATCTCCTGTGGGAACTCCTCCGCCAGCTGTTCCGCGGCTCGGCGTACCTTGCTGAACTCCTCGGTGCGCCGTACCACCAGTGCGTTCACGGCGACGTCCGGGCGGGTCGCCACCAGGCGGGTGTGCGAGCCGACCAGCCGGCCTACGAAGCCCAGGTCCTCCAGTTGGTCGGTCGCCGCGCGCACCGAACGCAGGCTCTCGCCGACCTGTCCGGCGAGTTCCGGCACGGTCGACCGGGGGGTCCGAAGCAGGGCGAGGTAGACCGCCTCCTCCACCTTGGAGAGGCCCAACGACTCGAGCATCCGATGCTCCCTTCACGCTTGGTGACGTGTCCGATTCAGGTCATGGCCGGGTTCGGTCACTTGGAAAGGGTGGCGACCGGTGCCGGCCCGCGTCTAGACATGCTGCATGACCTCACCTCGACTCAGGGCTGGTGCTCTCCTGCTGGCCGTCACGACCGCCAGTGCCGTCAGCCTGTCCGCCTCCGCCTCCGCCGCCCCGGCGGCCGCCGGCTGGAAGCACCCCCAGTGCGGCGTGGTGACGGGCGACGGCTCGGCGACCTTCACCCGCAACGACGGTGCCGTGCTGGCCGGCACCAGCACCGCGCTCGCCCCAGTGACATACCCGAAGCTCATCGCACTGAGTACGCCCAACACACTGGTCGCCATCTCGAAGACGTCGATCCAGCGCTCCACCGATGCCGGCTGCAGTTGGCAGCAGATCGGCAGTACCGAGCAGGACCTGGCGGCGTACGACCTCACCGCCGGCCCGGATGGCACGGCATACGCGTACGGCGTCAACGACCAGCCGATCTACCGGGTGCAGGGCGACCAGGTCAGCATCCTTTCCGGCCCGGTCGGCTACGACGGCGTGGTCGGGCTGGCGGTGGACCCGGCCAACCCGCGGTCGCTGCGGGCGGTCAGCAAGGCGGGGCAGCTCTATGACTCCGCCGACGGCGGCGCGACCTGGGCACCTGTGGGGATGCTGAGCGGGAAGGAGCAGTTCCTCTACAAGGCCGCGATCGACCCGGCCGACCGCGATCACGTGATCACTGGCACCATGAGCGACGGCAGCTTCGTGACGTTCGACGGCGGTCGCAGTTGGGCACCCTCGGCCGGGGTCAGCAGTATCGGACGGTCGAACAACTTCAACGTGGTGATCTCGCCGGCGGACCCGCGGATCGTCTGGCTGGAAGGCTACGACGAAGGCGAGAGCGGTAACGGCGCGCGGCACATCTGGCGGTCGACCGACGGGGGTCGTAACTTCGTGTCGATGCTCGACGGCAATCGGGCGACGCTGACCAACGGCAACCCGATGTGGCCCAGCCCGGTCGACCCGGACGTGCTGTACTTCGAGTTCGGTACGTCGTTCGCCGGCTACGGCACCGACCTCTACCGGTACGACGCATCGACCGATCGGCTGACCTTGCAGCACAACAACTACCACGGCATCACCAGCGTCGCCTTCAACCCGATCGACGCCGGGGTGATGTACCTCGGCGTCGTCAGGGAGCGCTGACCCTGGTGCCCGCCCGGGGCCGGTGCCCCGGGCGGGCACGAGCGCCCGTCGACCCGGGCCGGAGGCGGTGCATGGAAACCCGGGCGAAGCCGGGCTGGACCAGCCACTAGGCTTGGTCGGGTCTGTCCGGATGTCGAGAGCTGGAGTGCCGATGAGCACGATCGTCCTGCCGTCGTACGACGAGGTTGTCGAGCGTTATGAGCCGGTGATCGGCCTGGAGACCCACGTCGAGCTGGGCACGAACACCAAGATGTTCTGCGGCTGCCCGACCGACTTCGGCGGCGAGCCGAACACCCGGGTCTGCCCGGTCTGCCTGGGCCTGCCCGGCTCGCTGCCGGTGGCCAACTCCGCGGCCATCGAGGCGACCATCCGGATCGGCCTGGCGCTGAACTGCTCGATCGCGCAGTGGTGCCGGTTCGCCCGGAAGAACTACTTCTACCCGGACATGCCGAAGGACTTCCAGATCAGCCAGTACGACGAGCCGCTGTGCTTCGACGGCTACCTGGACGTCGAGGTCGGCGGTGAGCTGGTGCGGATCGGCATCGAGCGGGTGCACCTGGAGGAGGACACCGGCAAGACGCTGCACGTCGGCGGCGCCACCGGCCGCATCCACGGTGCGACGGAGTCGCTGGTCGACTACAACCGGGCCGGCATCCCCCTCGTCGAGATCGTCACCAGGCCGGTTCCCGGCATCGGCGCGCTGGCGCCGGAGGTGGCCCGGGCGTACGTGACCGAGCTGCGCGACGTGCTCCGCTCCCTGGGCGTCTCCGACGTGCGGATGGAGGAGGGCTCGCTGCGCTGCGACGTCAACACCTCGCTGAACCGGCCGGGCGAGGAGTGGGGCACCCGCACCGAGACGAAGAACGTCAACTCGCTGCGTTCGGTGGAGCGGGCGGTCCGTTCGGAAATGCTGCGCCAGGCGTCGGTGCTCGACGCCGGCGGGAAGATCACCCAGGAGACCCGGCACTTCCACGAGGACACCGGCGACACCACGCCGGGCCGGTCCAAGGAGACCGCCACCGACTACCGGTACTTCCCGGAGCCGGACCTGGTGCCGCTCGCCCCGGACACCGCCTGGGTGGCCGAGCTGAAGGCCGCCCTGCCGGAGCTGCCCCGGCTGCACCGCCGCCGGCTCCAGGAGCAGTGGGGCCTGTCCGACCTGGACATGCAGTCGGTACTCAACGCCGGCGCGGTCGAGCTGATCGAGGCCACCGTCGCCGCCGGTGCCACCCCGGCCGCCGCCCGCAAGTGGTGGCTGGGCGAGCTGTCCCGGCGGGCCAACGAGACCAGCGTGGAGCTGGCCGACGTCGGGGCCACCCCCGCGCAGGTCGCCGAGCTGCAGGGCCTGGTCGACGCCGGCAAGCTCAACGACAAGCTGGCCCGTACCGTCCTGGAGGGCGTGGTGGCCGGCGAGGGCTCGCCGACCGAGATCATGACCAACCGGGGCCTGGAGGTCGTCTCCGACACCGGCGCGCTCACCGCCGCCGTGGACGAGGCGATCGCCGCCAACCCGGGCGTCGCGGACAAGATCCGCAGCGGCAAGGTCGCCGCGGCCGGCGCGCTGGTCGGTGCGGTCATGAAGACCACCCGCGGCCAGGCCGACGCCAAGACCCTCCGCGAGCTGATCCTGGAGCGCCTCGGCGTCCAGGGCTGAGTCCCACCCGGGGAGGCCGCCGTCGCGATCCGGCGGTGGCCTTCCCGCCTTCTTCGAGTACGCGCGCGACCCGCGCCACCCCCTCGCATGGGCGTCAACGGCGACGCCCGGATGGAGCCATCGTGAATCAGCACGACCTCGACGTCCTCGACGAGATCCAGCGGCGGGTGCTCTGGCTCGCCACCCGGATCGTGGACGCGGCCAACCACGACCGTGACACCGGCGACGGGGTGAAGGTCGGCGGCCACCAGGCCTCCAGCGCCTCGCTGGTCACCGCGATGACCGCGCTCTGGTTCGCCCACCTGGACGCCGAGGACCGGGTCGCGGTCAAGCCGCACGCCTCGCCGGTGTTCCACGCCATTCAGTACCTGCTGGGCAACCTGGACCGGTCGTACCTGCCGAAGCTGCGGGCGCGGGGCGGGCTCCAGTCGTACCCGTCGCGGACCAAGGACCCGGACGAGGTGGACTTCTCCACCGGCTCGGTCGGGCTCGGCGCGGCGGCCCCGCTGTTCGCCGCGGTCACCCGCCGCTACGTGGACGCCCACTTCGGGGCGCGTCCGCACTCCCGGTTCGTGGCGCTGATCGGCGACGCGGAGCTGGACGAGGGGAACATCTGGGAGGCGGTCGCCGACCCGGCCACCACCGGGCTGGGCAACGTGATGTGGCTGGTCGACTTCAACCGCCAGTCGCTGGACCGGGTCGTCCCGGGCATCCGGATCAACCAGTGGCGCGGCCAGTTCGAGGCCGCCGGCTGGCACGTCGTGGAGGTCAAGTACGGCCGCCGGCTCGCCGAGGCGTACGCCCGGCCGGGTGGCGAGGCGCTGCGCGACTGGATCGACCTGATGCCCAACGAGCAGTACCAGTCGCTGTTCGGGTTGGCCGGCCCGGCGCTGCGCAAGCAGTTCCTCGACGGCGCGCCGGCCGAGGTGGGCACCTTCGTCGCGGACATTCCCGACGAGGAGTTGGGCCCGCTGGTGACCGACCTGGGCGGGCACGACCTGGCGGCACTGCTCGACGCGTACGCGCAGTGCGACGCGGTCACCGACCGGCCCAGCGTGGTCTTCGCGTACACGGTCAAGGGGTGGGGGTTGCCGATCGCCGGCAACCCGCGCAACCACTCGGCGCTGCTCACCACCGAGCAGGTCGGCGCGCTGCGCGCCGCCAACGGCCTGACTCCCGAGACCGAGTGGGACCGCCTCGACCCGGCGTCCACGGCCGGCATCAGGGCCGGCGAGCGCCGGGAGGCGCTGTCCCGCGCGCCCCGCGAGCGGGCGCTGGGGATCGCCGTCCCGGAGACCACCCGGGTACGCGCCAACAAGCCCGTCTCCACCCAGGAGGTCTTCGGCCGGGTGCTGGTCGACCTGGCCCGGGACGAGAACGTCGCGCCCTATCTGGTCACCACCGCGCCGGACGTGGCCACCTCCACCAACCTCGCCGGGTTCATCAACAAGACCGGCGTCTTCGCCCCCACCGAGCAGCGGTCCTGGACCGAGGACCGGATGCTGCGCTGGACGGAGAGCCCCGCCGGCCAGCACATCGAGCTGGGCATCTCGGAGATGAACCTGTTCCTGCTGCTGGGGCAGCTCGGCCTGTCGTGGGACCTGTCGGGGCAGCCGTTGCTGCCGGTCGGCACGGTCTACGACCCGTTCGTGCTGCGCGGCCTGGACGCGTTCCTCTACGGCACCTACTCCGGCTCCCGGTTCGTGGTCGCCGGCACCCCGTCGGGCATCACCCTGGCTCCGGAGGGCGGCGCCCACCAGTCGACCATCACCGCCTCGGTCGGCCTGGAGCTGCCCGGCGTCACCTTCCTCGAACCGGCGTACGCGGCGAGCCTGGACTGGCTGCTCTGCGACGCGCTCGGGCAGATCGCCGGCGGGTCGACGCCGGCGGCGACCGCCGCGCCGGCCGAGGACGGGGCGTACTACTTCCGGCTGAGCACCCGCCCGATCGACCAGGCGCCGTTCGAGGCGGCCCGGGCCCGGATCGGGGACGCGGTGCTGCGCCGGCACGTGCTCGCCGGGGCGTACCGGCTGGTCGACGCGCACCAGGCGTACCCGCAGCTGGCGGATGCCCCGGTGGTCACCCTGGCCGGCTCGGGCGCGGTGCTGCCGGAGGTGCTCGCGGCGGCCGCCGAACTGGCCGAGGAGGGCATCGCCGCGCACGTGGTGGACGTGACCTCGCTGGACCGGCTCTACCGGGCCTGGCAGCGGACCCTGCGCCAGGGCGTGCGGACGGCGACCGTGCCGAGCGTGCCCGGCGCGCTGCGGGCCGCGTTCGGCGACCGGGCCCCGGTGGTGACCGTGCACGACGCCGCCTCGCACGCGATGGCCTGGCTCGGCTCGGCGCTCGGCGTGCCGGGGGTGCCGCTGGGGGTGGACGAGTTCGGCCAGTCCGGCAACGTCCGCGAGCTGTACGAGCTGCACGACCTGCTGCCCGGCAGCATCGTCAACGCCGCCCTGGCCGCGCTGTCCCTGCGCTGAGCTCCGGTCCGGTCCCGCGGCCACCGGGCGGGTGGCCACGGGACCGGACCGCAACCCAGGCCGGCCGGGTGCACCTCGGGCCGGGGAAGCGGGCGCCTGCCCGCGTGGTCCGGCTCGCGCCTGGCTGCGTGTCCCGGGCCCGGCGGGCTGCGTGTCCCGGGCCCGGCGGGCCGCGTAACCCGGGCCGGTCAGCGGGTCAGCGGGTCAGCGGGTCGGGGTGGGGGTGACGGGGACCGGGGCGCCCTGCGCCGGCTCCTTGAGCACGTGGCGTTCCAGGTTGACCTGCGCCTGCCCGGTGCCGCCGACCGTGATGTCGTCGTACGCCTGGAGCAGTTTCTGCGGGTCGAAGTAGAGCACGGTCATCGACAGCGGGGTCGGCTTCTCGCCCTCCAGGCCGCGCAGTCCGGCCCCGCCGGTGGAGCCCTCCACCATCAACTGGGTCGGCGGCTTGCCGGGCGGTTGCGGCAGCTTCGACACCTGCCGGGCGTGCGTGTGCCCGGCGAGCACCAGCGGGCAGGTGCCGGAGAGCGGGCCCGCGGAGGCCGGGTCGTGCACCATGGCGATGTCCACCGGTCGGGGTGACCGAGCCACGGTGGCGGCGAGCTGCTCGCCGGCCCCGATCACCTGTTCGGCGACCTGCTTGGTCAGGCCGCTGCCCGCCGGCGAGGTCTCCTTGTCCGGGGTGAACCGGGGGTCGCCGATCCCCGCGATGGTCAGCCCGCCCACCGTGGTGGTCGAGTTGTTGAGCACGATCGCGTTGGGCTGCCGGGCCACGGCCGCAGCGGTCCGCGCCGAATCGTGGTTGCCCCGGATGTAGACGTACGGCTTCTTCAGCAGCCCGATCGAGCCGACGAAGGAAGCCTCCGGCTCGCTGCCCCAGTCGGTGATGTCCCCGGTGTCGATCACCACGTCGATGCCGAACTGCTCCACGACCGTGCGGATCAGCTGCCAGCCGGTCGGGTTGAGGTGCATGTCCGAGACGTGCAGCACCCGGGTGGTGCCGGGCGCCGGTTCGTACACCGGTAGGGCCGAGACCGTGGTGTAGAGCTGGCTGACGTTGCCGACCAGGCGTTGCAGCTGCTCGGCGTAGCGGGAGTAGTCGTTGGCGATACGTCGGGCGTCACCGACGATCGCCGGGGCGTTGACCAGCAGTCCCTCGTACCGTGGCTCCTCGATCGCCTGCGGGCGCAGGGTGCCCGCGGCGAGTCCGAGGCTGCCGGCGGTGACCGCCAGCGCGAGCCCGGTGGACCAGGCGGTGCGGCGGACGTCCCGGAAGATCAGCGCGGCCAGCAGCAGGGTGACCAGCACGGCCGAGCCGGCGGTACGCAGCCCGAGCCGCATCACCCCGTCGCGGACGTCCTCCACGGCGGACTGGCTGGCCCGGCTGATGCTGGCCGGGTCGTCGATCAGCGCCTCGGTCTTGCGCTGGTCCAGCGCGCCCAGCCGGACGGTCAGGTGGGTCGGCCCGTCGTGACTGTCGAGCTGGAGCGCGCCCAGCGGCGGGATGTCGACCGTGGTGCCGCCCTCGACCGCCGGGGCGAGGGTCAGGCTGGCCCGGAACGGACCGATGTCGGTGTTGACCCGGCCGCCGGCCAGCACCCCGATCACGGCCCCGGCCAGTGCCACCACCAGGACGGCGAGCACCACGCCGGCCCGCCGGGCCGGCCCCGACCCGGTCGCCCGGTCGGCCCGGCCCCTCCCGGGCCGCCAGCGCCGCTCGCGCCGGGCCGGGGGAGTGTCCTCGGCCCCGGGCCCGCGCTGCTCGTTCTCCCCACCGTCCATGCTGAGATTCTGACCTGCCCATCGGAGGATCTTGGCAAACCCGGCAGACGGCACCGCGTTCCGCGCCGAAACTCCCGGTGTGTCACAACTGCCGGCGGCTCGTGGCCGCCGCACGGGTGGTGCTCAGCTGCGTCCGGCGCCGCCCTCGGCGAAGACCAGCCGCAGCAGCCGGTCGTCCTCCGGCGCCGGCTCGCCCCGGCCGTCGTGGTTGGAGGTGGAGACCCAGAGCGAGCCGTCCGGGGCGGCGGCCACCGCGCGCAGCCGCCCGTACCGGCCGGTGAGCAGCTCGCGGGGCTGCCCGAGCACGGTGCCGGTGTCGGTCAGCTCGACCAGCCAGAGCCGCTCGCCGCGCAGGCAGGCGGTCACCATCAGCCGACCCGCCGCAGCCAGGCCGGAGCAGGACGCTTCCGAGGTGCGCCACTGCGCGATCGGGTCGGCGTACCGCTTGTCGCCGGCCCGCCCCTCGACGGTGGGCCAGCCGTAGTTGGCGCCCTTGTCGATCCGGTTGATCTCGTCCCAGGTGTTCTGGCCGAACTCGGTGGCGTACATCCGCTTGCCGGCGTCCCAGGCCAGGCCCTGCACGTTGCGGTGCCCCAGCGACCAGACCGGCGAGCCGGGGAACGGGTTGCCGGGCGCCGGCCGGCCGGCCGCGGTGATCCGTAGGATCTTGCCGCCGAGGTTGCGGCGGTCCTGGGCGGACCCCCGGTTGCCGGCGTCACCGGTGCTCACGTACAGCTGCCCGTCCGGGCCGAAGGCCAGCCCGCCGCCGTCGTGGTTGCCCGCCTTGGGGATGCCGGTGAGGATCGGCGTCGGCGCGTCGCCGAGCTTCAGCTTGGCGACCCGGTTGTCCCGCTCCGTCGTGTAGTACACGAAGACGGTTCCGTCCTTGGCGTACGAGGGGGAGACCGCGATGCCGAGCAACCCCGCCTCGCCGCCGGCCGCCACGTCCGGCACGGTCTGCACCGGAGTGACCCGCAACCCCTCCGGGCCGGACTCGGGGCCGACCTTCAGGATCCGCCCGCTGTCCCGCTCGGTGACCAGCGCGGCGCCGTCGGGCAGGAACGCGATGCCCCACGGCACCCGCAGCCCCTTGGCCAGGACCGTGGCGACCACCTCCTGCCCGGCACCGTCGGGACTCGCCGAGGCGGACGGGGTGGGCAGGTTGGGCGGCTCGCCGGCCGGGTCCGGCTCCGGCGGGCCGAAGCTGCACCCGGAGGTGGCCAGCAGCAGCGCCGCGCAGGACGCCGCCAGCGCCGCGCGACGGCGGCCGGTGCGGGGGTACGGGGGACGGGCGCTCACCCGGCCCAGCCTAGCCCGCGAATCCGCACCGGCCGGCCCACCGCGGCCCGGAGAACGGTCGGTCATCGGCCACCTGTCCGCGGACGTACGGGACGCCGAACGGCGCTCCGGTCCTCGGTCATACCCGGCACCCGACCGGGGCGGCCACGGCCCGCGCCGCCCGCCCGCCTCTAGGGGGCCGGTCGGCCGGCCCGGGTCGGGTCGCTATCGTCGGCGGACGTGAAGGTATGGATTCCGCACGAGGCCGGGGCCGGGTTGCTCGGCGAGGTGCCCGCAGGTGTCACCGTCGAGCCGTGGACGGACCCGGGGCGTCCGCCGTCGGACCCGACCGACGTCCGGTTCTGGGTGCCGCCGTTCCTGTCCGCCGGGGACGCCAGCGCGATGCTGGAGCGGCTGCCGAACCTGGCGGTGGTCCAGCTCCTCTCCGCCGGGGCGGACGCCTGGATCGGCCGGGTGCCGGAAGGGGTGACCCTCTGCGACGCGCGGGGCGTGCACGACGCCGGCACGGCCGAGTGGGTGCTCACCGCGATCCTGTCCCAGCTGCGCGAATTCCCCGCGATGGCCCGGGCGCAGGCCCGCCGGGAGTGGGCGTACGCCGAGGTCAGCCCGACCGACGAGCTGACCGGCAAGCGGGTGCTGATCGTCGGCGCCGGCTCGATCGGCGCGGCGGTCCACGCCCGGCTGGCCCCGTTCGACGTCACCGTCACGCTGGTCGCCCGCACCGCCCGCCCGGCGGCGGGGGTGCACGGGGTGGACGAACTGCCCCGGCTGCTGCCGAAGGCGGACGTGGTGGTGCTGCTGGTCCCGCTGACCGAGCGGACGCGGGGCATGGTGGACGCCGACTTCCTCGCCGCGATGCCCGACGGCGCGCTGCTGGTGAACGCCGCCCGGGGCCCGGTGGCCCGGACGGAGGCGCTGGTGGCGGAGCTGTCCAGCGGCCGGCTGCGGGCCGCGCTGGACGTCACCGACCCCGAGCCGCTGCCCGCCGACCATCCGCTGTGGGAGCTGCCCAACGTGCTGCTCACCCCGCACGTGGCCGGCTCGGTACACGGCCTGCTGCCACGGGCCTACCGGCTGGTGGGTGCGCAGGTGCGCCGGTTCGCCGCGGGGGAGCCGCTGGTCAACACGGTGACCGACGGGTACTGAGTCGGCTCAGCGGTCGCTGGGCAGGTGCTGCCCGGTGGCGGAGACCAGCCGGGGCAGGTCGGTGCCGCGTATCGCGGGCAGCACGACCTCCTGCCCGTCGTCGAGGCGGGCGACGGCGCGACCGCGCGGGTCGGCGGCCAGCTCGACGACCCGGTCCCAGGTGATCCGCCGGCTGCCGGCCAGGGCCCGCAGCCGCAGCTCGCGCTGGTCGACGTCGGTGCCCGCCCGCCACGCCCAGACCGCGACGGCCAGCGGGACGAGCAGCACCGGCAACAGGTACCACCCGGCGGTGGCCAGCGGCAGGGCGCCGATGCAGGCGACGATCGCCGCGACCAGGATGGCCTGGTTGTAGCGGAAGCGGATGGTGTCGGTGCTACTCACCCTCCGATGATCCCACCCCGGCGAGGTCCCGCTCCCCTCGGGCTGCGGAGGGTGACCGGTGTCATCCGGGAGTGATCTGAGTCACTGCCGAGGAGCATAACCAGGGCTCTGCTCGGTCGTTTGCGGGGATGGTGGGTGTCGGATATCCGTCCGTGCCGCGTCCGCCCGCATCGCCGTACCGCCCCGTGCCCCCCTCACGAAGGCGACCGCAGTGCCTCACGCGTACCTCGTCCACCGCCCGCCGCCCGCGGTGGTCGCCGTGCTGGCGGTGGCCGCGCTGCTGGCCGCCGCCGCCCTCGCCGGCGTGCTGCCGCCGTTGGCCGCCACGGCGCTGGCCGGCGCGGCCGGCTGTGCCCTGGCCGGCGTCCGGCTCTCCCGGGAGGCGGCCGCCGGTGGCCGGGACCGCCGGGCGCCGCGTCGCCGCCGGGCCGCCGCGCTGCTCGACGCCGGCGTGCTGGTGGTCGGCCTGACCGTGGCCGTCCTGCCGCTGGCCGTGCCGGCGCAGCGCGCGGGCGTCGCGGCCACCGGGCTCACCGCCGCGGCCCTGGCGTACGGCGGTGGCCTGCTCATGCTCCCCGGTCACTCCCGGCTGGCGCCCCGGGCCCGGCTGCGCCGGAGCGTCGACCTGCTTGGGCTCAGCGCCGCCCTGCTCTTCGCCGGTTGGGTGCTGCTCCCGCCGGGTGACGTCCCGCCGCTCGCCCGCGCCGTCACGGTGCTCGGCGCGGGTGTGTTCGCCGCCCTGCTGGTGGGCGCGCTGGCCGAGCGGCGGGGCCGGCCGGGCGCGGCGCTCTGCCGGGCCGGCGCGGTGGCCGCCCTGCTCGGCCTGGCCGACCTGGTCGTGCTGCTGGCCTACCCGGCGCCGGACGTGGCGACGCTGACCGCGGTGGCGCCGCTGCTGGCGGGCGCCCTGCTCACCGCCGCCGGAATGGCGAGGGTGTCGGCCGGGGATTCGACCGTGGGTACCGGTCCGCCATCGGCCTGGCCCTGGGTGACCGCGCCGGCCGCGGTGGCCACCCTCGCCGCCGGTCACCACCTCTGGGTGGTCGGCACCTTCACGCCGACCGCCGTGCTGCTCGGGCTCGCGGTGATCCCGCCGCTGATCGCGCGGGAGTTGATCACCGCCGCCGACAACCGGCACTGCGCCAGCCGGCTGGCCGCCGGCGAGCCGCATTTCCGGGCGTTGGTCTCCGGTGGCCGCGACCTGATCCTGCTGCTCGACGACGACCTGCGGGTGCGCTGGCTCTCCGCGGCCGGCGCGCGTTGGTTCGGGCTGCGCGACGACGAGGTGCGCGGCCAGCCCCTGGCCGAGCTGCTGCACCCCGACGACGCGCCGGCCGCGCTCGACCAGCTCGCCGCGGCCCCGGGCCACCAGGAGCCACTGCTGCTGGCGGCCCGGATGGCCACCGGTGACGGGGGATGGCGGGAGACCGAGTCGACCGTGAGCGACCAGCGCGGGGTGCCCGAGGTCGACGCCGTGGTGCTGCACGTGCGGGACATCGGCGAGCGGCGCCGGTTGGAACGGGAAGTGCACCGGCTCACGGCCGCCGACCAGCTCACCGGCCTGGCCCACCGGCGCGACCTGATGCGGGCGCTCGGCGCGCGGGGCGACCGCCGGGGCGCGCTGCTGCTGGTGGGGCTGCAGGGTCTGGGCGCGGTGATCGAGGGGGCGGGGCCGTCGGTGGCGGACACCGTGCTGGTCACGGCCGCCCGCCGGCTGCGCGACGTGGTGGGCCCGCACGACCTGGTCGCCCGGGTGGCAGGGGAGGAGTTCGCCGTGGTCACCGACGCCGGTCCGGTGCCGGCGTACGCGCTGGGCGGCCGGCTGCTGGCCGCGCTGGGTGAGCCCTGTCCGACACCCGGCTCGATGGTGCGGCTGCGGGTGAGCATCGGCCTGTCGGAGCTGGCCGGGGCGAGGCCGGAGGACACGCTGCGCCAGGCGGACCTGGCCCGACGGCGGGCCGTCCAGCTCGGCCGGGACCGGGTCGAGTGGTACGACGCGTACCTGGAGGAGCAGCTGGTCCGCCGGCTGGACCTGGAGCGGGAGCTGCCCGGCGCGGCGGCCCGGGGCGAGCTGGACCTGGTCTACCAGCCGGTGCTGGGGCTGGCCGACCGGCAGCCGGTCGGCACGGAGGCGCTGCTGCGCTGGCGCAGCCCGGTGCTGGGCACCGTGCTCCCCGCCGAGCTGCTGCCGGTCGCCGAGGACCTCGACCTCGTCGGCGAGCTGGGGCGCTGGGTGCTGGACCGGGCCTGCCGGCAGCTCGCCAGCTGGTCGGCCGGGGGCCGCGAGCTCTGGATGGCGGTCAACGTCACGCCCCGGGAGCTGCTGGCGCCGGACTTCCTGCCCGGGGTGGCCGGCACGCTGGCCGGGCACGGCGTTCCGGCGCGCCGGCTGGTGATCGAGGTGGGGGAGCCCCGGATCGGCAGGGAGCTGCCCACCGTGGTGGCCCGGCTGGCCGGCCTGCGGTCACTGGGGGTGCGCACCGCGCTGGACGACTTCCGCGCCGAGCACGCCTCGCTGGCCCAGCTGCGTCGGCTCCCGATCGACCTGCTCAAGGTCGGGCCGCAGCTGGTGGGGCCGGCGGACGACCCGCAGCGCCCGCTGATCGACGTGCTGGTCAGCCTCGGCGAACGGCTGGGCCTGTCGGTGGTGGTGCGGGAGCTGGAGTCCGACGCGGACGTCGACCGGGCGCAGCGGGCCGGCTGCCGGTACGGCCAGGGCTTCGCGCTGGCCCGGCCGGCCACGGCGGAGCGGGTGGAGGCGTACTTCGAGGAGTTCCCCTCCGCCTTCCGCTGACCGTGCCGTTCAGGGCACGCTGCCGGCCTGGGTTGCGGTGCTGCTCTCGGTGTGCAGCAGCGAGGGCAGGCCGCCCACCCGGGCGATCCGCCGGTGCCCGAGGGCGACCAGGTGCTCCACCGCCTCCACCAGCGCTGCGGCATCGTCGGACCAGGCGCTGGCCAGGCTGCCGGTGTGGCCGGGGCCGCCGATCACCACGGCCGGGTGCGGGGGACCGCCCGGGCGGTCGCTACCGGGATGCGGGCCAGTGCTCCGCCCTTCAGGGCGGGGGTGAAGGCCCGCGCTGGGAGGGCCGCCGAGGCCCGAGCAGTGCCTTAAGCCGGGCGGTTCTGCTGCTCGATGTACTGACGCATGACATTCAACGGTGCCCCGCCGACCGAGCCTGCGAAGTACGAGCCTGACCAGAGCCGGTTGGCCCGGTAGTAGTGGTGGACTAGATCGGGGAATTCCTGCCGCATCCGCCGGCTGGACACGCCCTTGAGGGAGTTGACCAGCTTCGACAGGGCGACTTTGGGTGGGAAGTTCACGAGCAGGTGGACGTGGTTGTTCTCGCCGTTGAACTCGACCAGCTCTGTTTCGAAGTCGGCGCACACGGCCCGCATGATCTCTTCCATTCGGGCGAGGTGCCGGTCCGTGAACACCTTGTGCCGGAACTTTGTTACGAAGACCAAATGGGCGTGCAGGGTGAAGACACAGTGCCTGCCAGTGCGGATGCCTTCGAGTTCAGCCATAAACCAATGGTACGCTGTGGTTGTGCAGCTCCGTTACAACTACCGCGTCTACCCGACGCCGAGTCAG